>JBEEJM010000107.1:0-22313 GCA_041169205.1 Pseudomonadota bacterium
ACCGGGCAACCGTTGTTGCAAAACGGTGTGCCGCAGTCCATGCAGCGTGCCGCCTGTTTGTTGGCCTGGGCATCGTCCAGACCCACCACAAACTCTTTGTAATGCTTCAAGCGCTCGGGAATCGGTTTGTAGCCCTCTTCGAGGCGCTCAAACTCCATGAAGCCAGTAATTTTTCCCATGATCGTGTTCCTTTACTTGGCTGCAGTTGCTACTGTTTTTGTAGCTGCTTGCGCAGGTTTGACGGGGGCTACAGCCGCTTTTGACTCCGAAGCCCGTCGTTTGGCATGAATCTCACCCAAAGCGCGCTTGTACTCGTTGGGGAATACCTTCACGAACTTGGCGCGCGCCGCGTCCCAGTTGTCCAGCAACTCGCGGGCACGTTTGCTGCCGGTCCAGCGGTTGTGGTCTTCGAGCAGCTTCTTGAGCTGGGCATCGTCTGACTGGCCGTGGTGCCAGATGGACTTGTCCATCGACGCTTCCTGCTCCGCAGCAGTGAGCACCTTCTCCAACGTGACCATCGCGGTGTTGCAACGCTTGGCAAACTGGCCGTCTTCGTCGTACACGTAAGCCACACCGCCGCTCATGCCCGCAGCAAAGTTGCGGCCGGTCTTGCCCAACACGGCAACGGTGCCACCGGTCATGTATTCACAACCGTGGTCGCCCGTGCCTTCCACCACCGTGGTGGCACCGGACAGACGCACGGCAAAACGCTCACCGGCCACGCCGCTGAAGAAGGCTTCGCCGGTAGTGGCACCATACATCACGGTGTTGCCCACGATGGTGTTGTTGATGGCAGCGCCACGGAAGTCAATACTGGGGCGCACCACAATGCGGCCACCCGACAAGCCCTTGCCGGTGTAGTCATTGGCGTCACCAATCAAGTACAGCGTGATACCCCGGCACAAGAACGCGCCGAAGGATTGACCGCCCGTGCCTTCGAGCTGAATGCGAATGGTGTCATCCGGCAAGCCTTCGGGGTGCACCTTGGTCACCGCGCCGGAGAGCATGGCCCCCACAGAGCGGTTGACGTTGCGGGCGACTTCCATGAACTGGACGCGCTCGCCCTTGTCGATGGCGGCACGGCTCTTGGCGATCAGCACGTTGTCCAGGGCCTTTTCCAAGCCGTGGTCTTGCGTGAGGGTCTGGAAGCGCGGTACATCGGCAGGCACTTGCGGCTGCGCAAATAGGCGGCTGAAATCCAGGCCCTGGGCTTTCCAGTGCTCAATGCCTTTGCGGATGTCCAGCAGGTCCGAGCGGCCAATCAAGTCGTCAAACTTGCGGATGCCCAGCTGGGCCATAATCTGGCGCACTTCTTCGGCGATAAAGAAGAAGTAGTTCACAACGTGCTCGGGCTTGCCGGAGAATTTCTGGCGCAAGACCGGGTCTTGTGTGGCCACGCCCACGGGGCAGGTGTTCAGGTGGCATTTGCGCATCATGATGCAGCCTTCGACCACCAGCGGTGCGGTCGCAAAGCCGAATTCGTCCGCACCGAGCAATGCACCAATGGCAACGTCGCGACCGGTCTTCATCTGGCCGTCGGCCTGCACACGAATGCGGCTGCGCAAGCGGTTGAGCACCAAGGTTTGCTGGGTTTCGGCCAGACCGATTTCCCAAGGGCTGCCGCAATGCTTGATGGACGACCAAGGCGACGCGCCGGTGCCACCGTCATGGCCTGCAATCACCACGTGGTCGGCCTTGCACTTGGCAACGCCGGCAGCGATGGTGCCCACACCGATTTCAGACACCAGCTTCACGCTGATACCAGAATGCGGTGCCACGTTCTTCAAATCGTGAATCAGCTGCGCCAAATCTTCGATCGAATAAATGTCATGGTGCGGAGGGGGCGAAATCAGGCCCACGCCGGGTACCGAGTGGCGCAGGCGACCGATGTACTCGGACACCTTGCCACCGGGCAGTTGACCGCCCTCGCCTGGCTTGGCGCCCTGGGCCATCTTGATCTGAATCTGGTCGGCACTATTGAGGTACTCGGCCGTCACACCAAAGCGGCCGGAGGCGACCTGTTTGATGCGTGAGCGCAGGCTGTCGCCCGCGTTCATGGGGATGTCCACCTCGACCACGTCTTTGCCGATGATGTCGGCCATGGTCTGGCCTTGCTTGATCGGAATGCCTTTGAGCTCCTGTCGGTAACGTGCGGGGTCTTCACCGCCCTCACCCGTGTTGCTCTTGCCGCCAATGCGGTTCATGGCGATGGCCAGCGTGGCATGGGCTTCGGTCGAAATCGAACCCAGCGACATCGCACCCGTGGCAAAGCGCTTGACGATTTCCTTGGCCGACTCGACTTCGTCCACCGGAATGGCCTTGGCGGGATCGATCTTGAACTCGAACAGGCCGCGCAGCGTCAGATGGCGCTTGCTTTGGTCGTTGATCAGCTGGGCGTATTCCTTGTAGGTGTTCCAGTTGTTGGATCGCGTGCTGTGTTGCAGCTTGGCAATCGCGTCGGGCGTCCACATGTGCTCTTCGCCACGGGTGCGCCAGGCGTATTCGCCACCGGCGTCCAGCGCATTGGCCAGTACGGGATCGTCACTGAAAGCTGCCTTGTGCATGCGGATGGCTTCTTCGGCAATCTCGAAGATGCCGATGCCTTCGACGCGGCTCGGCGTACCGGTGAAGTACTTGGAGATGGTTTCGCTGGACAGGCCAATGGCCTCAAACAGCTGCGCACCGCAGTAGCTCATGTAGGTGCTCACGCCCATCTTGGACATGATTTTGGACAGGCCCTTGCCGATCGCTTTGACGTAGTTGTAAATCGCTTTCTCAGCGCTCAGATCGCCCGGCAAATCTTTGTGAATATTGGCCAGTGTTTCCATAGCCAGGTAGGGGTGCACGGCTTCTGCACCGTAGCCGGCCAGCACGCCAAAGTGGTGCACTTCGCGGGCCGTACCCGTTTCCACGACCAAACCGGCGGTGGTGCGCAGGCCTTCACGCACCAGATGCTGGTGAATGGCCGACAAGGCCAGCAAGGCGGGGATGGCCACCTGCGTCGCAGACACTGCGCGGTCGCTGATGATCAAAATGTTTTTGCCACCCTTGATCGCATCCACGGCTTCGGCGCACAGGGACGCCAGCTTGGCTTCTACACCTTCATGGCCCCAGGCCAGCGGGTAAGTGATGTCCAGCGTGTGGCTGCGGAACTTACCCTGGGTGTGGGTCTCAATATCGCGCAACTTGGCCATATCGGCAAAGTCGAGAATGGGTTGCGACACTTCCAACCGCATCGGTGGGTTGACCTGGTTGATGTCCAGCAGGTTGGGCTTGGGGCCGATAAAAGACACCAGCGACATCACGATGGCTTCGCGAATCGGGTCAATCGGCGGGTTGGTCACCTGCGCGAATAACTGCTTAAAGTAGTTGTACAACGGCTTGTTTTTGTCGCTCAAAACAGCCAAGGGGCTGTCATTGCCCATGGAGCCAATCGCCTCTTCGCCAGCGCTGGCCATCGGGGCAATCAGAAACTTCAGGTCTTCTTGCGTAAAGCCAAACGCCTGTTGGCGGTCCAACAGACTCACGGTGTCGGTCACGCGCTTGGGCGCGACGCGGACGACGACATCAGCAGCTGCGTTGGCAACGCGGCGCTCGGTGAAGTTGACGTCGTCGAGCTTGATGCGCAGGTTCTCAATCCACTGCTTGTAGGGCTTGCTGTTGGCGAGGTTGGCCTTGAGCTCCTCGTCGTCAATCATGCGACCTTGTTCCAGATCGATCAAGAACATCTTGCCGGGCTGCAAACGCCATTTGCGCACGATCTTGTTCTCGGGCACGGGCAACACGCCGGACTCGGAACCCATGATGACCAGGTCGTCATCGGTGATGCAGTAGCGCGAAGGACGCAGGCCGTTGCGGTCCAGCGTGGCGCCAATTTGGCGGCCATCGGTAAACACGATGCTGGCCGGGCCATCCCATGGCTCCAACATGGCGGCGTGGTATTCGTAGAAGGCCTTGCGGCGCTCGTCCATGGTGGTGTGCTGCTCCCACGGCTCGGGAATCATCATCATCACGGCCTGGCTGATCGGGTAACCGGCCATCGTCAGCAGCTCAAGGCAGTTGTCAAACGTCGCGGTGTCGGACTGATCGGCAAAACTGATGGGGTACAGCTTTTGTAAGTCAGCGCCCAGCACGGGGGACGACATCACGCCTTCGCGCGCCTTCATCCAGTTGTAGTTGCCTTTGACGGTGTTGATTTCGCCGTTGTGCGCCACATAGCGGTAGGGGTGAGCCAACGGCCACTCAGGGAACGTGTTGGTGGAGAAGCGCTGGTGCACCAAGCCCAAAGCGGAGACGCAACGCGCATCGCTCAGGTCTAGGAAATACACGCCCACTTGATCGGCCAGCAGCAGGCCTTTGTAGACCACGGTGCGGCTGGACATGCTGGGCACGTAATACTCTTTGGAATGCTTGAGCTTCAAGGCCTGGATATTGGCGCTGGCGGTCTTGCGAATGACATACAGCTTGCGTTCCAGCGCGTCCTGCACGATCACGTCGTTGCCGCGCCCGATGAACACTTGGCGCAGGATGGGTTCTTTTTCGCGCACCGTGGGCGACATGGGCATGTCGCGGTTGACCGGCACATCGCGCCAGCCCAGCAACACTTGGCCTTCGGCCTTGATAGCGCGCTCCATCTCCTGCTCGCAGGCCAGACGGGAAGCGCTTTCTTTGGGTAAAAACACCATGCCAACGCCGTACTCACCCTGCTGGGGAAGCGTGACGCCCTGGACGGCCATTTCTTCGCGATACAGCGCGTCGGGCAGCTGAATCAAAATACCGGCGCCATCGCCCATGAGCTTGTCGGCACCGACTGCGCCCCGGTGGTCGAGGTTCTCCAGAATTTTGAGCGCATTTTTGACAATGCTGTGGCTCTTTTCGCCACGAATATGGGCCACAAAACCCACGCCGCACGCGTCGTGCTCGTTGGCCTTGGAATAGAGACCGTGATCGACAAGATGTTTGATTTCGGCAGCCGTAGTCATGGCGCACTCCTGAAAATGAGAATGGACATAGAGAATACTGCATTGCAACAAAGGTGCCAAACAAAATAAATAGGGTCAGATACCAATTTAATTTCTATCGGCACATTCATTTTAAATTAGGGCCACATCAAAAATGATAGCTACTAATGCACTAAATACGGGGAATGATGGCTATTTTTGCTTGAGAGTCTGCTTGCTGACAGGTCTGCCCGCACTGCGCTTGGTCAAGCGCCGTGGCGTATTTTTCTGCAAAAGTTGCAAAAACTCCGACGAACCCAGCGCCCAGCCACTCAAAGTGGCATCGGTCAACGCGGTGTGCTGCACCGAACTGATTCCGGCCTGCACCATTTCGGTGTAGGCCGCTTCGCGGGCAAAGGGCGTGTTTCCCAGCGCCCACACCAGCGGATGCACGGCGATGAGTTTGTCCACGTGCTGCCCGGCGTAATGCCCAAAGCTGGACCAGGGGTACGGCCCCACCTGCGCCACCAGGCCGGCGCGCACCGGGTTCAAATCCATAGTGGCCATGCAAGGCAAGAGATAACGCTCGGCCTCGATGACGGTAGAGCGATAGCGGCCATTCCACAGTGTGCCGGTCCGGCCGTGGGCATCGTTGAAATAGCGCACATACCCGCGCCCCAACGCTTGCATCATGGGCGAGAGGCTGGCCTCGGTTTGGGGGGTGACCAGCAAATGGAAGTGATTTTCCATCAGTACATAGGCGTGCACCAGCACCTGAAATTTCAATGCCTGCTCCTGCAAAAGGGCAAGCATGCGCTGGTAGTCGGCTGGCGTTTTGAAAATCGGCTGGCTGTTATTCCCCCGCTGAATGATGTGGTGGGGCAGCCCTGGAAGCGACAGGCGCGGAAGACGAGCCATGCGCCGGTGATTTACTTGGGTGCTTTGGTGACCCGGACCTTGCCACCCGTGGTGACGATGATGACTGAATCACCGCCGACAAACACCTCAGCAGCTTTGGCCTGCACGATGGCGCGGCGTTCCCCGTTCTTGAGTTGCACCAGGATTTCTACCGCTTCTTCGCGCGTGCTGAAACGCTCAATCACATTGCCTGCTGCAGCACCGGCCACACCGGCCAACACACCCAGCACCTGCGCTTCGCGCTGCACACCGCTGCCGCCGTAGCCGCCAATCGCGCCCACGACGCCACCCACCGTCGCGCCTACGCCGGACTGGCTACCGTCTACCGTGACGGTGCGCACCGACAGCACGACACCATCTTGCACCTGGGCCATGCGCTGGGTATCACCGCGTTGAATCACGTCCGGGCTGCTGCTGGCGCACGCCACCAGGGCCATAGAAGCCGCCACCAATACCAATTTCAAGCCAAAACCCAAAGATCGTTTCATACCAGACTCCCAAAAACGCGAAGGAAATATAACGCCATGCACCCTGAACGCGTCAGACCGTGATTTCGTTGTCGCTGAGATTGTCGCCGGGCAATGTAAACCGTGTGTCAAGCAGGGCCGTGAGACCAAATTCGGCCAAGATGGCCTTTAACCGCTCCGCCGACGCTTGTTTACGGTGGCCGGTGTAGCGGGCCAAAATCAGCTCATTCTTCATGCTGTGCTCCCAGCCGACCAACTCAGTGACGGTGACTTGGTAGCCTTGAGCCTCCAGATACAGGCAGCGCAGCACATTGGTAATTTGGCTGCCCATTTCACGGGTGTGCAGCGGATGGCGCCAAAGCTCGGCCAAGGGCGTGCGCGTCAACGACAGGGCCTTGCTCTGGGTCAGGTGGCGCGCCACTTCGGCCTGGCAACACGGCACCAGCACAAAGGCTTTCGCCTTTTTCTGCAGCCCAAACGCTATCGCGTCGTCGGTGGCGGTGTCGCAGGCATGCAAGGCCGTGATGACGTCAAAACGGTCTGGCAGAGTATCCGACTGCGCAGACTCCGCCACACTGAGATTGATGAAAGACATGCGTGCAAACGCCAGCTGCGCGGCCAAAGCCCTGGACTTTTCCACCAGCTCAGCACGCGTCTCTATGCCGTAGATATGGCTGTGCGGCAGGTGCTTGAAATACAGGTCGTACAGGATAAAGCCCAGGTAGGACTTGCCTGCCCCGTGGTCCGCCAGCGTGACGGAGCCGTCGGCATTGGCGGGCAGCTCATTGAGCAGCTTCTCGATGAACTGGTACAGGTGGTAGACCTGTTTGAGCTTGCGTCGGGAATCTTGGTTGAGCTTGCCCTCTCGGGTCAGGATGTGCAGTTCTTTGAGCAGCTCAATGGATTGACCAGGTCGCAATTCGTCTGCGAGAGGGTTCGCGCTTGCCGCAGCGGTGCCGCGGGTGGTCCCCGAATTGGGAGGTGCTGTCTTACGCGGTTTCATGGTTTTCCTTGTGTGCAGGCTGTGCGGTCGGGCACGTCCGCTTCCAACCCGAGTGCAGACCAGCCCGCATGGCCCATCGCCTCCAGGGTTTGCATATTCTTCTCGTAAATTTGCTCAGCATCCGGGAACGCATCCACCGCCCGGGCAATGCTGTCTTCTCGCAGCAAATGCAACATAGCGTAGGGCGCACGGTTGGTGAAATTGGTGATGTCGTCAGCATCGGTGCCCGCGAACTGGAACAGCGGGTGAAAGCTGGCGATCTGCAACTCGCCCTCCAACCCCAGGGTGTACAGCAGACGGTCAGCATCCTGCGTCAGATCATTGAAATCCAAAAAATCCGGGCAGCAGTCGGGCAGTATGAGCAGCGTGGTGTCGCGCACAGCAGCGTCTATGGCTTGCAAGGCCAAGAGCTCCTCTTCCAGCACCAGCAACACTTCCGGGGCCTGCGTGGCGTGGCTGACGCGGTAGTGAATTTGCCCTTTGACGTGCACCCCCTTGGCAAAGGGACACAGATTGAGGCCAATGACGGCGCGCTCCAACCACACCACGGTTTTGGCAAGAATGGCGTCGTCGTTTATGAACGAGGGGGTTGATGGCATGGCAGTATTTTTGGGCGTCAGGCCAGCAGAAGTTGCCCCGTTAACCGCGTGTGTTCACGGGCTGCGAAGCGGTCGGTCATTCCTGCAATGTAGTCGGCAACGATGCGCTGGGGCTCGGTATCATCGCGCTGGTCGGACAACCGGGCTTTTTCCATTCGTACGGCAAAACCCGCCTGCATCTCCTTCGGATCCGTCACATAGGCTGCAAACAAATCACGGACGACCTGCTTGGCCCGGTCCATGGTTTCGGTCACCTGAGGGTGCCGGTACAAATGGCTAAAAAGGAACGATTTAAGTTCGGTCGACTGTGCGCGCATGGGTGGCGAAAACTGCACCAAGGGCCCTGTCGCGCGAACGTCTTGCAGCGTTGCGACCCCCGCAGTGCGGAGGGCGGTCTGGGTTGCTTCCACGACGTCGTACACCTGATGGCTGAGCATCAGGCGAATGGTTTCGTACATCCATCGGCGCGAATAGGATGGCTGCGCGAGGTGGACATGCGCCTTCAGCGCCATCTGCTGAAAATGCGCAATCAGGGGCACGCTTTGAAGCTGCTCCATGCTGATCAACCCGGAGCGCACGCCGTCGTCCACATCATGGGCGTTGTAGGCAATCTCGTCTGCCAGATTGCACAGTTGTGCCTCCAGCCCCGGCTGGGTGCGGTTCAAAAACCGTGCACCCACGCCGCCGTGTCCATCGGCGTAGACCGGCTCTTGTTTTTCTACCGCCTCTGCATTGCGACGGGAGCAGTGCTTGAGAATGCCTTCGCGCGTCTCAAACGTGAGGTTCAAACCATCGAAGTCGGGGTAGCGTTCTTCCAGGTGGTCCACCACACGCAGGCTCTGTAGGTTGTGCTCAAACCCGCCAAAACCCGCCATACTTTCGTTGAGTGCGTCCTGCCCGGCGTGCCCAAACGGGGTGTGGCCCAGATCGTGCGCCAACGCAATGGCCTCCACCAGGTCTTCCTGAATGTGCAGCGACCGTGCGATGGAGCGACCCAATTGGGCCACTTCCAGGGAATGCGTCAACCGGGTGCGAAACAGATCGCCTTCGTGGTTGAGAAACACCTGGGTTTTGTACACCAGCCGTCGAAAAGCGGTCGAATGCACGATGCGGTCTCGGTCACGTTGAAATTCAGTGCGGGTGGGTGCAGGCGCTTGTGCGAAGCGGCGACCGCGCGACTGGTCTGGATCGGTCGCATACCGTGCAAGGAGGATATTTAGCGACAAATCACGCTCCAGCCCACGTGGATACTGCGCAAGAAGCTATAAATTTAATAGCACTTACAGACAGCATGCGTCAATCACCTCGCGCACTAGCGCGTCTGGGGCCGCGCGCATGACTGCGCGGGCCATGCCGTCAATCAGTACGAACCGAATTTCACCCGCCTCGGACTTCTTGTCCATCCGCATCAGCGCCAAGTACCGACCGACGTTGTCCTGCGCATCCAGTACGGGGGCCCGCACGGGCAGGCCCGCATTGCGAATCAAAGTGGTCAACCGGTCCACAAACGCTGTATCGACCAGCCCCAGACGTTGCGATAACTGGGCTGCCATCACCATGCCGCACCCTACCGCTTCGCCATGCAACCATTCTCCGTAGCCCAAACCGGCTTCGATGGCGTGGCCAAAAGTATGGCCAAAATTGAGGATGGCCCGCAGACCAGACTCGCGCTCGTCCTGCCCCACAACCCAGGCCTTGATCTCGCAGCTGCGCTTGACCGCGTGCGCCAACGCATGGACATCGCGGGCCAGAAGCGAAGACAGATTCTGCTCAATCCAGTCCAAAAACTGTGCATCGGCAATAGGACCGTATTTGATGACCTCCGCCAAACCGGCGCTGAGCTCACGCGCAGGCAGCGTCTGAAGCGTGTCCAGATCGCACACCACCAACAGTGGCTGGTAAAACGCGCCGATCATGTTTTTACCCAGCGGGTGGTTGATGCCGGTCTTCCCACCCACCGACGAATCTACCTGCGCCAGCAAGGTGGTTGGCACCTGCACAAACGGCACTCCGCGCATGAAACTGGCAGCGGCAAAGCCGGTCATATCACCCACCACACCACCGCCCAAAGCAAACAGCACGGTTTTGCGGTCGCTTCCCTGTGACAGCAAGGCGTCAAAAATCTGATTGAGTACATCCCAGGTTTTGAATTTTTCGCCGTCTGGCAAGCACACCCGGTGAATCACCTTGTAATGCGGAGCAAGCGCGGCTTCGAGACGATCCGCATAAAGCGGGGCCACCGTGGTATTGCTGACAATCAACGCGGCGTTGGCGCGGGGTAGCCCTGCAAACGTATCAGGGTTGCCCAACAACTGCGGGGCGATAGCAATGGGGTAGCTGCGATCGCCCAGAGCAATCGATACCGTGGCGGAAGTGGATTCGGTCATACCCTAGAGTTTAGGTGACCTGCGGAACAATTTTCGTTAGGGCGCTGCGGCTTGATTGGGTGGTGTCAGACCCGCAAGATCAAGCTGCATCAAAATCATATTGACCAGCGTGGACACCGAAGGACGGCCCGTTTCCAGCACAAAATGGGCGACATCCCGGTACAAGGGATCTCTGGCGGCGTACAGATCACGCAGGCGCGTCAACGGGTCCGCGACCTGCAACAAAGGCCGATTCACATCGTGCCGCAAACGGCGATACAACTCTTCGGGCGTAGATTTGAGATAGATGACCTTGCCGCGGTCTTTCAAGTGCGCACGGTTTGCCGAACGAATGACCACGCCGCCACCAGTAGACAGCACGCCGGTGAGGCCCGTAGTCAAAGAATCAATGACTTCTTCTTCGACATCGCGAAAGCGCGCCTCGCCTTCCCGCTCAAAAAACTCACGAATGGAGCACCCCAGCCGGGCTTCTATGGCGTGATCAGAATCCGCAAACGGGAGCTGTAGCCTTCGGGCGAGTTGGCGCCCGACCGTCGTTTTCCCAGAACCGGGCAGACCAACAAGACTGAATATCAATGGATCAGCGGCCGATCGCCTTCTCAGCAATCATTTTGGGGGTGATAAACACCAGCATCTCGCGCTTGGTGTTGGATGATGACTTGGTTCGAAACAAGGCACCGAAAATCGGCAGATCTCCAAAGAAGGGAACTTTTGCCTGACTCTCGGTTTGGTCCTCGGTGAAGATGCCGCCAATCACTACGGTGCCGCCGTTCTCCACCAACACCTGTGTTTTGATATGTTTGGTGTCAATGGCAAAACCGGCTGGGGTGGACTGTCCCACGGTATCTTTGGTGACATCCAGATCCAGAATGATGTTGCCTTCAGGGGTGATCTGCGGTGTCACTTCCAGCTTCAAGTTGGCCTTGCGGAAAGCAATCGAGGTTGCACCACTAGAAGACGCCACTTGGTACGGCAACTCGGTACCCTGCTCGATCAATGCCTTGATCTGGTCCGCAGTCACCACACGTGGGCTAGACACCACTTTGCCCTTGCCATCGGCTTCCAGTGCAGAAATTTCCAGATTCAGAAACTTGTTAGCTGACTCGCCAAACAGGGAAATCGCAAACGCGCCGGGATTTGCAAAACCCAATGCACCTGTAGAGGGCAGGTTCACGAAGTTGCCCGAGTTGGTACCTGATGCACCGGTGGTGTAGGAAGATCCAAAGGCTGCATTCAAAGGACCACCTTCTGTGGTGCCCAAAGTCGCTGCATTGGTGGGGTTACCACCACCCAAACGCACACCAAGTGATTTACCAAAGCTATCCGACGCCTCTACGATGCGCGCTTCAATCAGCACCTGCCGCACAGCAATATCCAGCTTGGCCAGCAACTGTTGCACTTGCTCCAGCTTGCTGGGGATATCTGTCACGAACAATTGGTTGGTACGTGGCTCTGCAATCACACTGCCCCGTGTACTCAAAATACGTGCAGATGACGCTGCACCGCCGCCACCAGCGGTCAATTGGGCAGCAATTTCAGCCGCCTTGGCGTAGTTGATCTGGAATGACTGGGTACGCAGCGGCTCGAGACTCTGAACGGCAGCGACCGACTCCAAATCCAACTTTTCTTTAGACGCAATTTCGTCTTTGGGCGCAACCCATAGCACATTGCCACTCTTGCGCATACCCAAACCTTTGGCCTGAAGAATGATGTCCAGCGCTTGGTCCCACGGCACGTCTTGCAGACGCAAGGTGACCGAGCCCGACACCGAGTCCGAGGTCACGATGTTGAAGTTGGTGAAATCGGCAATGACTTGCAACAGCGAACGTACTTCGATGTTTTGGAAATTCAAAGACAATTTTTGACCGTTGTAGCCAATGCCCTGTGTCAATTTTTTAGGATCAACTTTAATTTCTTTGATCTCTACGACAAATTGCTCGTCACTTTGATAAGCGCTGTGTTCCCACTGACCTTTGGGCTCAATCACCATGCGCACCCGGTCACCTGATTGGAATGTCGTGATTGACTTCACCGGCGTTCCAAAGTCGCCCACATCCAGACGACGGCGCAAGCCTTCGGGCAAGGTGGACTTCATGAACTCCACGACCAAGTTTTGACCTTGCTGGCGAATGTCCACACCCACCTGGTTATTGGGCAGCGTCACAACCACCCGACCGGCACCGTCGGTGCCACGACGGAAGTCCATGTCTTTGATGGGCGCAGAGTCGCGGCTCTTGCTTTCCGCAAAGGTCGCAGCCGCAGCAGGCAAGGCTGTTCCCGCCGCAGTAGCCTCAAGAATGACCAACAAAGACTTGCCTTGAATTTCTGTTCGGTAGGCAGCAGCCTGCTTCAAATTCAACACCACACGGGTGCGCTCACCTGCCTGCACCACACTCACCGATTTCAAATTGCCTTGATTTACATCGATCGTAGAGCGCCCCATTGAATTGGTCACTCCGGGAAAGTCCAGAGCGATACGTGCAGGCGCTTGAATCGAGAAACCTGTGGGCGGTGCCGTCAGCGCTTGCGACAAGTCAATGCGAATAACCTCAGTGCCACTTTGCACAGACCCTGTGACGGATTCGATAGAGGTTTCAGCATGCGTAACCAGCGCCGTGAACACCAAGGCAACCGAAAATACCAGTCGATGCCACATGTTCAATCCTGTTTGTTTGTTCTGCTTATTCATTTAGACCTCTCTTGCAACTGGAGTGTTGCAGCACGTTCAATCCATTCACCAACGGCGTCTTGCACAATTTCACGCAAGCCCACTTCGGTTTCTGAGATTTTTGTGACTTTCCCAAAATTTTGACCTAAATAGTTGCCGGGCTTGACCTGGTACAACAGACTATCAACCTTGACAAGCGCCACGGGTTGCCCCGCTTTGACAATGCTTCCCACCAGCGACATGGCATCCAGTGGAAATGCCTCCAAAGGCTCCTTGCGACGGGCCAACTCGGGCGCCACCAAGGCACCGTTGGATGCAACCTGCGCGGAATCCCGCTTCAGTGCCTGTGTGAGTTTCTGGTTGCTAAAAGGCTCAATAGCAGCGGCGTTGGCATAGGCCTCCGGCTTGAACTGCTTGGGGGCAGGAATCGGGGTGACTTTGGGTCGCGTCTGGTTGCGCTCTTCCACCAGCCATTGCCGGATATCGTCTTCGCTGGATGAACCGCAACCCACCAGGGTCAGCAGTATCGCGATCATGAAGAAACCGAAGAAGGCTTTCATTTCACAGCCCCTTTTCCGCCGGTGGCCTTGCGCTGAGCGGCCACTTCATCCGTGTCCAAATAACGGAAAGTTTTAGCCGTTGCATCCATCACCAACGTGCCGTCCGGTTTGGGACTGATCGATAAATTATTCAAGGTCACAATGCGCGACAAGTTTGCAATATCCGAGGCGAAAGCACCAATATCGTGATACCGGCCACTGACTTTGATCGTAATCGGCAATTCTGCATAGTATTCCTTCACCGCGACTTGCCCCGGGCGAAACAGATCAAACTGCAGGCTTCTACCCAAACCAGCCTGGTTGATGTCGGACAACAGCGCATCCATTTCGGACTTGCTGGGCAACTGCTTCTCCAATTGCGTCACATACTGTTGCACCTGCTCGCGCTGCTTCTTGAGCACATCCAGATTCACGGCCTTGGTTAATTTGGTTTTGTAATCCGTCCGCAATTTTTCTTCTTTGCCCTGCTCCTGATCAAGCACTTCTTGCGAATTGGTTAACCAAACAAACCACAAAACCACCACCACCACAATGGCTGTCGCAAGAAACAGTGCGTAGCGCGGAATCGACGGCCAGACCGAGGGATCTTTGGGGTCCAAATTTCGGAACTGTCCAAAAACCTTTTCCTGCAAGGCCGCGAAATCAATAGAACGTGAAGTCTTATCCACCATAGGGCATCCTGCTATTTTTTGACACTGGCGGAAGCCGCCAGCGCAGGTGCACTCGCTGCTGCGGGAATCGGCGCGGAAGCGACCGCAGAAGTTGCCGACGCAGCAGATGTTTTTTCCGCATCACTGGCGCGCACCAGACGCACACGGATAACAAAGTTCGACACCCGCTTTTGCTCACGGCTGGACAAAGCTACGGTTCCGGCCACAATTTCCACCAGTTCCGGCTTGGTAAACCAAGGGGTGTTGTTAGCCAAGTTACGCAGCAACTCTGAAACCCGTTCATTGGTTTGTGCCACGCCATTGAGCGTGACTAGGCGATCGGCCTGGGCCATTTTTGAGATGTACACGCCGTCAGGGAGCTGATTCACCAGCTCTGTCAACAAATACACCGGCAAATTGCGATCAGACTGAAGGTCTTCCACGGCCTGCTGACGCGCACGCAGAGCGGAAATTTCGGCTTCTAGGCCCGCGATATCTTTGATCTGCCCATCGAGCTTTTTAATCTCGGTCTCGAGAATGGTATTGGTGTTTTGTTGCACCGAAATGGCCGCTTGAAACCACAAAAACACAGCGCCGGCAATCAATCCACCGACAAGCGCAGATGCACCCAACGACACATTGAAGATATCGCGACGTTTCTTTCGGGCCGCTTCACGGTGCGGCAGCAGGTTAATCAAAATCACTGCGTGAACCTCCGCAGCGCCAAGCCGCACGATGTCAGGTACGACGGCGCTTCGCGCGTCATGCGTTTGAGTCGCACGCCATCACCAATTTCCATACCATCAAATGGATTCAACAGACTACACGGGAACGAAGTGTGCTGTGTCACTGCTGCGGTAAGGCCAGGCAACGCCGCTGAGCCGCCCGCCAACATGATGTAGTCCACTTTGTTATGTGGGGTACTGGTAAAGAAGAACTGCAAGGCACGCGCCAATTCCTGGACCATCGTTTCCAGGAAAGGCTTTAGCACCATGGACTCATAGTCTTCCGGCAATTCACCACTGCGCTTTTTGCTCTCTGCTTCTTCCTGCGAAAACCCGTATTGGCGAATGATGAGCTGCGTCAACTGAGCGCCGCCAAAGGCTTGGTCGCGGTCGTACAGCACCTCTTCATCACGCATGACTTGCATGCTCGTCGTCATAGCGCCAATTTCAAACAGCGCCACAATCAAGCCCGCCCCCTGGTTGGGCAGGTTTTCAATCAAACGACTCGCCGCAAGACGAGAGGCATAAGACTCCACATCGACAACCACTGGCACCAAGCCCGCCGCTTCTGCCAAGCCCTGAATATCTTGTACTTTTTCTCGGCGGGACGCTGCGATCAGCACTTCCACGTCACCTGCCGAGGTGGCGCTAGGGCCAATAACGCAAAAATCCAGACTCACTTCATCCAAGGGGAATGGAATGTATTGATTGGCTTCTGTCTCCACCTGGACCTCAAGCTCTTCGTCCGACATTCCACCCGGCAAAATGATTTTTTTGGTGATAACGGCAGAAGGTGGCAAGGCCATCGCCACATTTTTCGTCTTGGCCCCGCTTTTTTTAACGAGCCGTCGAATGGCATCTGCCACTTCATCGAATTTTTCAATGCTGCCGTCTGTGATCCAGCCGCGCTCCAAGGGCTCGATCGCACACCGTTCGAGCACCAAGTTTCCGGCCTTGTCACGGCCCAACTCCACCAGCTTGACACTGGAAGAACTGATGTCCAAACCAAGCAAAGGTGCTGGCTGGCGACTAAAGAGCGACCCCAATGAGATCAAAACTGTCCCCTGAAACAGGCCATCCATGTGACGGCCAGACTTAAGAAATCACTTCAATGCTATCAGTAAGCTCCTTGTCCCGCAAAGGTTTTTTCCAATTCGAGACGAAGCAAGCGTTGCCAAAAGCAGACGGTATCTGACCGCCATTCATGGAATATGCCACAGTCTGGCAGCGTGGATAATGCGGCAAAGTCTGCTGAAACCCCGCGCAGACCAGCTTCGAAAATCGCCGCTCCCATGAATCTGGCGTCAACTTACCCACCATCCTATGGCATCGACCTCTTCGAGTTCCGAAAAATCCGAATCCCTAAAAACTGCGCCACAGCACTGGCTGGTACGGCTGGCTTTGTGGGCCGCAGGGTTAGCGATCGCAGGTGGCCTCTCGTTATTGATGGTCATTGGGCTGGCCCTCGCCGTGGCGTTTCCCAACTTGCCGGACATCTCCGATCTTTCGGATTACCGCCCCAAACTGCCACTGCGAATCTACTCTGTAGAAGGGGATTTGCTGGGTGAGTTTGGTGAAGAGCGGCGCAACTTGACGCCCATCAATGAAATCCCCAAAGTCATGTCCAATGCGGTGTTGGCCATTGAGGATGCGCGCTTTTATCAACACGGTGGCGTGGACTACATCGGTGTCATGCGCGCGGGCTTGGCCAACGTCGGACGGGTCAAGAGCCAGGGGGCCTCCACCATCACGATGCAGGTTGCGCGCAACGTCTACCTGAGTACTGAAAAAACCTTCACCCGCAAGATTTACGAGATCTTGTTGACCTTCAAACTAGAACATTTGCTTACAAAAGACCAGATTCTTGAGATCTACATGAATCAAATCTTTTTGGGCAATCGCGCTTACGGATTTGCTGCGGCGTCAGAAACCTACTTTGGCAAACCGCTAAAAGACATCACCGTGGCCGAAGCCGCGATGTTGGCGGGCTTGCCCAAGGCACCGTCTGCCTACAACCCCATCGCCAACCCCAAGCGGGCGCGCTCGCGTCAGTTGTACATCATCGAGCGGATGCTGGAAAACAAGTTCATTACCGCAGCTGAAGCGGACGCCGCCAAAAAGCAGGAATTGAAGATCAAAACCGCAGCCAACTCCCGCCAAGTGCATGCCGAATATGTGTCAGAGATGGTGCGCCAATTGATGTATGCCCAGTACGGGGATGAAACTTACACCCGCGGCCTCAACGTGCAAACCACCCTGCGCACAGCTGACCAGGACGCTGCCTACAAGGCCTTGCGCCGCGGCATCATGGACTTTGAGCGACGCCAGATTTACCGGGGGCCAGAGAAGTTCATTGCTTTGCCCGCCAGCGGCCAGGACATGGACGACGCCATCGATGACGTGCTGGACGAGCATCCAGACAACGGCGATGTCATGTCGGCCGTGGTGCTGGAAGCCGATGCAAAGCACATCAAAGCGGTACGCCAAAACGGTGAAACCGTAGAGATTACTGGGGAAGGCCTCAAACCCGCGCAGTCAGGTCTGGCCGACAAGGCCGCTCCCAACATCAAGATTCGCCGTGGCGCGGTCATTCGGGTGGCCAAGACCGCCAAAGGTGCGTGGGAAATCACCCAGCTTCCAGAAGTTGAGGGTGCATTTGTCGCCCTGGACCCGCGCGATGGCTCCATCAAAGCGCTGGTAGGCGGCTTTGATTTTGCAAAAAACAAGTTCAACCATGTGACACAGGCCTGGCGCCAGCCGGGTTCGAGTTTCAAGCCCTTCATCTACTCTGCGGCCCTGGAAAAGGGGTTTACTCCCGCCACGGTGGTCAATGACGGCCCGTTGTTTTTTGACGCAGGCGTTACCGGCGGGCAGCCCTGGGAACCCAAGAACTATGACGGCACCTTTGAAGGCCCCATGACGCTGCGTCGGGGTTTGGCCAAGTCCAAAAACATGATTTCTATCCAAATCCTGCAATCCATCGGAACCCAGTACGCGCAAGATTGGATTACCCGCTTTGGATTTGAAGCCGAACGCCATCCGCCCTACCTCACCATGGCGCTGGGTGCCGGGTCGGTGACCCCCATGCAAATGGCCACGGCCTACTCGGTGTTTGCTAACGGTGGCTACCGCGTCAATCCTTGGTTGGTATCCAAGGTCAGTGAGCAGCGCGGCAAAGTCCTGGTGGAAATACCTCCCACCACATTGGATGAAGCGCAGCGGGCGATCGAGCCTCGAAACGCATTTTTGATGTCCAGTTTGCTGCAAGAAGTCACCCGTTCCGGCACCGCTGCACGCGCGCAAGCCACGCTCAAGCGACCCGACGTTTACGGAAAAACCGGCACCACCAATGACTCCATGGACGCTTGGTTTGCGGGTTATCAACCGACCTTGACCGCGATTACCTGGATTGGCTACGACACGCCGCGCAAGCTGGGTGACCGCGAAACAGGCGGCGGCCTGAGCCTGCCCATCTGGATCAGCTTCATGGAAAGCGCGCTCAAGGGCGTCCCCGTCATGGAACCGGCTGCACCTGAAGGCGTACTCAACGTGGGTGGTGAATGGTTCTACGACGAATTCGCGCGGGGCGGCGGTGTCTCGAGTCTCGGTTCGGACAAACGTGAGGCAGCGCAAGCACTGCCCTCCGCCGATGAGAAGAAGAAAATTACCGACCTGTTCAAGAACTGATCAGGCGGCAAATTGCAGCGCTACACCGGCTTGCGCCGATGCGTCGCGGGACAAGATGCTGAAAAACTCGTCGTGGCTTTTGCTGTCTTTCCACTGCCCCTGATCCCACCGGTAGTGGTAACCGCCTGATTTGGCGGCCATCCACACTTCTTGCAGTGGTTTTTGCAGATTAATGATGATTTGGCTGTGGTTGGCAAACGTCAGCGTGACCATGCTGCCGACGCGTTGGTTATCGATGTCCGCATCGGTTTCGTCGTTAAAACGGTCGCAATTACTCTCCACCGCTTTCAGTAAAGCTTCTGCGCGGTCCATGAACTCAGGGTCGGTCATTACAATTTCACCATGTTGAAAGCAACTCAAATTCTAGTCAGTCGGCTTGTCCTTGCCACCAGTGTGCTCACTTTGGCCGCCTGTGGACAGACCGGTGCACTGTACCTGCCTGCGCGTACTGCCGCCCAAACGCCTCCATCATCACCTGTGTATCCGGCTGTTGTGCCGTCCGCATCCACCACACCCCGAACCCCATGACCGCCCCAACACTCCCTGGACAACCCCACATTCATTACCGCAACGGGCAGTTGCAAGTTGAAGACTGCGTGCTGAATGCGCTCGCCGCCGAATTTGGTACGCCGCTTTTTGTCTACTCCAAAGCCTCCATGCTGGCCGCACTGGCCGCCTATCAGCGCGGATTTGCCGGACGCAATGCGCAGATTTGCTACGCCATGAAGGCCAACTCCACCTTGGGCGTGCTACAGGTTTTTGCCCAGGCTGGCTGTGGGTTTGATATTGTGTCTGGTGGTGAATTGGCCCGCGTCATGGCCGCTGGCGCTAACGCCGCCAAAGTCATCTTCTCGGGGGTGGGCAAAAACCGCGCAGAAATGCGCCTAGCGCTGGAAACCGGTATTGGCTGTTTCAACGTGGAGAGCGAAGCCGAGATCGATGTGCTCAATGCCGTCGCAGTCTCCATGGGCCAACAAGCGCCTATCAGCATTCGCGTCAACCCAAACGTCGATCCCAAAACCCACCCCTATATTTCGACCGGTCTCAAAGGCAACAAGTTTGGCATCGCGCATGAGCGCACGCTGGCCACCTACTTGCACGCGGCTTCCCTGCCGGGCTTGAAAATTGTGGGCATTGATTGCCATATTGGCTCGCAAATCACCGAAGAAACCCCCTATCTGGATGCCATGGACCGCATGCTCGATCTGGTGGAAAGCATTGAGGGTGCGGGTGTCCCGATTAGCCACATTGATTTCGGAGGCGGCTTGGGCATCAACTACAACGGCGACACACCGCCCGCAGCCGATGCGCTGTGGGCCAAGCTGTTGGCCAAGCTCGATGCACGCGGCTTCGGCCAGCGCAAGCTGATGATCGAGCCCGGACGCTCGTTGGTCGGCAACGCGGGCGTGTGTGTGACCGAGGTGCTGTTCACCAAGCCCGGCGAGCAAAAAAACTTCGTGATCGTCGATGCCGCCATGAACGACCTGCCGCGTCCCGCCATGTACCAGGCCTTTCACACCATCGTCCCGCTCCATGAAGCAAATGTGCAAACGGCATCCGAAACCTTGGTGTACGACGTGGTGGGCCCGGTGTGCGAGAGTGGCGACTGGATTGGCCGAGACCGGGTTCTGGCGGTGCAAGCCGGTGACCGCTTGGCAGTGCTGTCTGCGGGCGCCTACTGCATGAGCATGTCCAGCAACTACAACTCACGCCCCAAAGCGGCCGAGGTATTGGTCGACGGCGCCCATCACCACCTCATCCGGTCCCGCGACACACTGGCCGACCAGATGCGTGGCGAGCGCCTGCTGTAATCGCTATAAAAACAATAGCTACTCACGCATATTCTACGGGGGCTCAGGGCCGAATTCGCTTAAAATAGCGTTGCAGACGCCAACCCAGCAGACTGCCGAGAATCAAGGCATATACCGCCACCTCGGCAAAGTTATGTTTGCCTGCCCGCATCCAGAAAAAGTGCAGCACTGCCAGCACGGCCACCACATATACGCTCTGGTGCAAAGAGCGCCATCGTTGCGCACCCAGCACACGAATGGCCCGGTTAAACGATGTCAGCGCCAGCGGTGTGAGCAGCACGAAGGCACAAAACCCGACCAGAATAAACGGGCGCTTCGGAATGTCATGGACGATATCTGCCATGTCAAATCCCATGTCAAACCAGCTATAGGCCAGCAGATGCAGTGTGGCGTAGAAATACACGTACAACCCCAGCATGCGCCGAAACCGCGCCAAGCCGGGCCATCCGGCCAGGGTGCGCAGCGGCGTGATGGTCAGCACCAGACACAGCATGCGCAGCGTCCAGTCGCCCAGGGAGCGCTCTAGGGCCTCGGCAGGGTTGGCACCCAGGTGGTCAAACACGGCTGCGTAGACCAGCCAGGCAGCGGGCAGCAAGCCCAAAACAAAGGCAACAGGTTTTGCAGCCCGGTGCAACAGCCAGGTATTCATGGTGAACCGCTCACGCGTCAGTAGAGCTTTTTCAGATCCATGCCCGCGTACAACTGCCCCACCTGGGCCTCGTAGCCGTTGAACATCAGGGTCTTGCGCTTCTTGGCAAACAGTCCGTCTTCGCCAATCCGGCGCTCGGTGGCCTGACTCCAGCGCGGATGGTCCACCGTAGGGTTGACGTTGGAATAGAAACCGTATTCGTTGGCCGCCGCCTTGTTCCAGGCCGTGCCGGGTTGCTTGTCGGTAAAGCGGATTTTGACAATGCTCTTTCCGCTTTTGAAACCGTATTTCCACGGCACGACCAAGCGCACCGGGGCACCGCTTTGGTTGGGCAGCACCTCACCGTACATGCCAAACGTCAACAGGGTCAGAGGGTGCATGGCTTCGTCCAGCCGGAGCCCTTCCACATACGGCCAGTCGAGCACCCGGGAGCCTACGAACGGCATGGTTTTGGGGTCTGCCAGGGTGACAAACTCCACGTACTTGGCGCTGCCCAGCGGCTCCACCCGCTTGATGAGGTCGCTCAACGAGTAGCCCAGCCACGGAATCACCATGGACCAGCCCTCGACACAGCGCAGGCGGTAAATGCGCTCCTCCATGGGGCTGAGCTTGAGCAGGTCTTCCAGCGTCAACTTGCCGGGTTTTTTGACTAGGCCTTCGATCTCCACTGACCAGGGTTGGGTCTTGAGCGTGTGGGCGTTGACGGCGGGGTCGCTCTTGTCCGTGCCGAATTCATAAAAATTGTTGTAGCTGCTGGCATCCTTATAAGGCGTGGCTTTTTCCATGGTCACCGCGGCATCGGCTTTGGATGCGCGACTGGCGAGCGCCGCCAGTTTTCCCGGGGGTTGGCCCCACGACGCGGATTGCGCCAAGGCTTGCCGCGACGCCCACAGCGCCATGGCGCTCCCCGCTGCGCCCGTGGCCAGCGTCTTCAGGAGCAAACGCCGTTCTTCATAGACCTTGCGGTCTGTGATCTCGCTGCCTTGCGAGTGGTTGAATCCATCGTTGTCCATTTTTATCAGCATATAAATGTCCTTGTTAGAGGGTTGGTCGCCCGGCAGCGGCGGTTCTTACACTGACGCTACAACGTGCCGTAACTGTGCAGGCCGCTCAGGAACATATTGACACCAATAAACGCGAAGGTGGTCACCGCCAAGCCTGCCAGCGCCCACCAGGCGGCCACGGTGCCGCGCAGGCCCTTCATGAGCCGCATGTGCAGCCAGGCGGCGTAGTTGAGCCAGACGATCAG
>JBEEJM010000108.1:0-6118 GCA_041169205.1 Pseudomonadota bacterium
GTTCTCTTCTCGCATTGAGTCTGGTCGCCGCCTCGGGTGCCGCGCTGGCACAGGGCTATCCCAACAAGGTGATTCGATTGCAGGTGCCGTTTGCGCCCGGCGGTACGACCGACATCATTGCCCGCACCATTGCCGACCCCTTGGGCAAAGTGCTGGGACAAAGCGTGATTGTGGAAAACAAGGCCGGTGGCGGTGGTGTGGTGGGCGCCAATGAGACGGCCAAGGCAACGCCGGATGGCTATTCTTTGGGCATGGCCACGGTGTCGACCGTAGCGGCCAATCCGGCCATCAATCCCAAAAACCCCTACAACCCGCTGACCGACTTCACGCCCATCATCAATATTGCGGCCACGCCCAATGTGATTGCGGTGCACCCCAGTTTCCCGGCCAAAGACTACAAGGGCTTTTTGGCCGCAGTGAAAGCCAATCCGGGCAAGTTTTCGTATGCCACGTCGGGTACCGGCGGCATTGGGCACCTGCAGACGGAGTTGTACAAGTACGCGACCGGCACTTTCATCACGCACATTCCCTACCGCGGCGCAGGCCCCGCTCTGAACGACACGGTGGCGGGCCAGGTGCCGATTATTTTTGACAATATTCCATCTGCTTTGCCGTTTATCCAGGCCAACAAGCTGATTCCGATTGTGGTGGCCGCGCCGAACCGCTTGCCCCAGTTGCCCAACGTGCCCACGTTCAAAGAAGTGGGGCTGGAGCAAGTCAACCGCATGGCTTTTTATGGCATTTACGGCCCCAAAGGCATGCCCAAAGAGGTGGTGGACAAAATCAACGCCGCCGTGCGCAAGGTGCTGGACGACCCGGCCGTGAAGAAGCGGATTGAAGACACCGGCTCGCTGGTGGTGGGCAATACGCCGGAGCAGTTTTCTGCCCAAATCAAGGCTGAGTACGAGGTCTATAAAAAGGTGGTGGACTCCGCCAAGCTGCGCCTGGAATGACCCCAGCGGGTTCGGCCACCGAGCAGGCCAGTGCGCAGGCCATCGATACTTTTGTTGACGCGCTGTGGCTGGAAGAGGGCCTCGCGCGCAACACCTTGGCAGCCTACCGGCGTGACCTGGCGCTGTACGCGCACTGGCTGGCAGCGCAGGCGCTAACGCTTAACGACACGCTGGAGTTGCATCTGCAGGGCTATTTCTTGGCACGCCATGCGCAGACTAGGGCCACCACAGCGAACCGGCGTCTGACCGTTTTCAAGCGCTACTTTCGATGGGCCCTGCGCGAAGCGGCCATCACCGCCGATCCCACCCTGAAGTTGCAGTCCGCCAAGCAGGCCTTGCGGGTGCCCAAGACGCTGACCGAGGCGCAGGTAGAAGCCCTGCTGCACGCGCCCGATGTTTCTGTGGCGCTGGGGGTGCGTGACCGCACCATGCTGGAGCTGATGTACGCCAGTGGTCTGCGCGTCAGTGAGCTGGTCAACCTTAAAATTTTTCATGTCAGTCTGAATGACCATGTGCTCAAAGTTCTTGGCAAAGGCAACAAGGAGCGCTTGGTGCCGTTTGGCGAAGTGGCCGGTGCCTGGTTGCGCCAATACCTGGGCCAGGCGCGCACCGCATTGCTGGCAGGTCAGCAGACCGAAGACTTGTTTGTCACCGTGCGTGGCAGCCGCGCTGGTAGCTCCATGTCGCGGGTGATGTTCTGGATGGTGGTCAAAAAATATGCGCTGACTGCGGGCATCCGTTCGCCGATGTCGCCCCACACGCTGCGCCACGCTTTTGCCACGCACTTGTTGAACCACGGGGCCGATTTGCGCTCAGTACAAATGTTGCTGGGCCACGCAGACATATCCACCACGACTATTTATACCCATGTCGCGCGGGAGCGCTTGGCCGCTTTGCACGCGCAGCACCATCCTCGGGGCTAAACCCAAGGCGGGTTCAATCAACCTGGGTAAGTGTGTCCGCCCAGGCGAGTGCTTGCAGGTGGGCCCAGTTGATCTGGTTGCTGCTCAGGCCCAAGGCGGTGGCCGCAGTGGCAAACGCTTCGTCGTCACCGGTTTCGCAGGCGATGGTGAGGGCCAGGTAGGGCGCTAACGGACCGGTCTGGTGCAACAGGGCGTCGGTCACTGACATGGGCAAGGTGACGGTTGCCATGGCGGCGGTCATGGACATGCCCAGCATGGTGTCCAGCAAAGAAAATACGCCCACCACAAAGGCGTTGTCACATTCGTCTGGGGGCAGGACTTCGGAGGCTAGCAGCTCCATCAAACGTCCACGGACGACGGCCGTTGTACCCACCGCAGGGGGGGTGTCACCGGCAAGCGACGTGGTGAGTAGCAGGGCGGCCCACTTGAACAGGCGATTGAGTCCCAGCAGCATCACGGCGTGTTTGAACGACGTGACTTCGGTGCGCATGCCAAAGCCCGCCGAATTGATAAAACGCAGCAGGTTGAAGGACAGCGTGGGGTCGCGTTTGAGAATCTCTTCAATCTCGTTGGTGCTGGCCTGCTTGCGCACCAGGTTGATGAGTTGCAATATGGTCGCCTGGGCGGGGCGAATGGTCTGGCCTTCCACCACAACGGGCTGGGCAAACCAGTAGCCCTGGAATAGCAAAACACCCAGCTCGAGCATGTGCTCGTACTGTTTATGGGTTTCGACCTTTTCGGCGATCAACTGCGCCTGCGACTTGGTTTGTGCCAGTTTCACATAGGACGCCACCGCCTCGGGTTTGAGAATTGACAGGTCAAACTTGATAAAGGATGCCAGTGGCAGCCAGGATTCGTAAGACCGCGTCAAGACGGAGTAGTTGAACGCCATGCGAAACCCACGGCGCCGGATTTCTTCCAAGTTGGGCAAGTAGTCGGCAATTTGGTCTGACTTGGCAATGGACAGCGGTGGTATTTCCAGTACCACCCGGTCTGGCGCTACGAGATCCAGGTGGCCACCGGCCAGACTGTCATGGGTGCAGTTCAGAAAGATGGTGGATTTGCTTGGCAACGCTTCGCGGTCATTCAGCGAGAGCACATTGAACAGAAGCTGTGCGTCACTCGATGCGGTGTGTTCGTCGGACAGCACCGATCGGTCAAACAGCTCGTAGCCAAAGACGTTGCGCTGGGCATCCAGAATGGCTTGCCGCGCAATGATGATGGGTGCTACAGATCGGGAGGAGGGTAAATTCATCGCAGTGCAGAGGCCCGTTCAAAGTTGGGTCATTCTAGACCGGCAGGGCGGCAATGTCTGCCTCACTAAACCCGGCTTGCCGCCGGGCCAGAATGTTGAACGGGGGCTTTAACCGGGGCGCGCCATGCAGCAAGGCTGCAGTGGCGTAAAAGGTCTGCGGGTCGTGGCCGTCGCGCTCACACAGCCAGTGGTACCAGCGGTTGCCGATGGCCACGTGCCCCACTTCCTCCGCCAAAATGATGTCCAAAATGGCCACCGCCGCCAGAGCTGCGGCGCTGCCCACCTTGCGCAGCTTGGCCTGAATGATGGGCGTGGCATCCAAGCCGCGCGCTTCCAGCGTCCGCGGGACCAGCGCCATGCGGGCCACGATGTCATGACGGGTGTTGTCGCACATGGTCCACAGACCATCGTGTGCGGCAAAGTCGCCATAGTCATAACCCATTTCGAGCAGGTGGTTGCGCAGCAGGGTGAAGTGTTTGGCCTCCTCATGCGCTACCTGCAGCCAGTCGCGGTAGTACTGCGCGGGCATGCCTTCAAAGCGCCAGGCGGCGTCCAGTGCCAGATTGATGGCATTGAATTCAATGTGGGTGATGGCGTGCACCAGCGCAGCATGGCCTTGGGGCGTAAAAGGCGACCGACGCGCCACGTCTTGTGGGTGCAACAGCACCGGCTGTGGTGGGCGACCGGGTTGCGCAGGGGGTGTCAGGTGGCACTCTGCATCGAGGGTGACGCGCTCGCATTCCAAAAACAAGGTTTGCGTGGCGCGCACCTTGTCCTGCGGGTTATCCAGAGAAAAAGCGGCCAGAGCGCGTGCACGTAATTCCATCCCTACAATTCTAGGCATTGAATACGCAAAGGTAGAACATGGCAATTTATGAACTCGACGCAGTCGCCCCCCGCCTCGCGGAGACGGCCTGGGTGGCAGACAGCGCACAAGTCATGGGCAACGTGGAGCTGGGCGACGACGCCAGCGTGTGGTTTGGCGCCGTGATTCGGGGCGACACCGAGGTGATTCGGATTGGCAAGCGCACCAATATTCAGGACGCCAGCGTGCTGCATGCTGATGTGGGCCAACCGCTCACCATTGGCGACGATGTTACGGTGGGCCACAAGGTGATGCTGCATGGCTGCACCATTGGCGATGGTTCTTTGATTGGCATTGGTGCGGTGGTACTGAATGGTGCGCGCATTGGCAAAGGCTGCGTCGTGGGCGCGGGCGCGTTGGTGACCGAGGGCAAAGAGTTTCCCGATGGTTCCATGATCATCGGCAGCCCTGCCAAGGTCGTACGCGAGCTTAACGCGGAGCAGCGTGAGGGGCTGCTGATGAGCGCAGCCCATTACGTGGACAACGCACGGCGGTTCAAGACCGGTTTGCACAAGTTAGCCTGAGAGGAACATCACGTGTCTGAATTGCACAAGTTTATTTTTGAAGGCCTGCCGGTGCGGGGCATGGTGGTGCGTCTGACCGATGCCTGGGTGGAAATTCTGCGCCGACGTGCTTCGAACACCAGCTCGGGCGCGTACGCCGAGCCCGTGAAAGAAATGCTGGGCGAAATGGCTGCGGCGGCCACGCTGATGCAATCCAATATCAAGTTTGACGGCGCATTGGTGCTGCAAATTTTTGGAGACGGCCCGGTCAAAGTAGCGGTGGTGGAAGTGCAGCCAGATCTGGCATTGCGGGCCACCGCCACGGTCACCGAATCCGTGTTGACCGATGCCAAGCTCAGCCAAATGGTCAATGCCCACAACAAGGGCCGGTGTGCCATCACGCTAGACCCCAAGACCAAATTCCCGGGGCAACAGCCCTACCAGGGCGTGGTGCCTCTGTTTGATGACCATGGCAAGCCGATCGAAAAACTCAGCGCCGTGCTGGAGCATTACATGCTGCAAAGCGAGCAGCTCGACACCACGCTGGTGCTGGCGGCCAACGACACCGTGGCTGCGGGATTGTTGATTCAGCGCCTGCCGATGGCCGGTGTGGGCAACCTGGCGGGCAGCATGGTGTCCCAGGAAAACGAAGACCAGATTGGCGTGAATGAACACTACAACCGCATTGCCGTGCTGGCGAGCAGTCTGAAGCGCGAGGAGCTGCTCACGCTCGATGTCGATACGATTTTGCGACGTCTTTTCTGGGAAGAACAGATCACCCGTTTTGAGCCCATGGTCGGCCCGACCGCCCCACGTTTTTCATGCAATTGCAGTCGAGAGCGCGTCGGCAAGATGATCTACGCGCTGGGCCAGGAAGAGGTCGCGGAAATCTTGGTCGAGCGGGGTGATGTGGAGGTGGCCTGTGAGTTTTGTGGTGTGCAATACCGCTTCGATCCGGTCGATGCCGCACAACTGTTTACCGACGCTGCACAACTATCGCAAAGCGGACCGGATGTGCATTAGGCCTGTACCAGCAGTTTGCTGAACAGCCGGTGTTCACACTCGGCGTCTGAACAGGTCTCGCAAACCCATTTCCAGTCCGTGTCATGTGGGCTGCGTGGCAATGGCTTTTTCTGCAAGTGGGCTAGCGCGTCCAGCGCGCATTGAATGCGGGCCTGGCCCTCTCCATAAATCACAGCGTGGGGAATCTTGTGGGTGATTAACGCCGCACGCAGTTGCCGGTCGGCGACCTCTCGTGTGGCCCAATCGATGGGCGGGTCACGATCAATAGGAGGTTTTAGGTCGCTCGCGGTCAACAGCACTAAGCCATAGCCTGCCATTGCCGATAGAGATGCGTCGGTGTGTTCCACCACAGGGGCAATGCCATCCCATGGCGTCGTGCGCAGGAAGTCGATCAATGCGCGTTGGAGCGTCTTTTTACCGGTGCATTCCGCACCCACGATGGCTATGCGCATGTGGGGCAAAGCGGGGTGCGCTTACTTGGCAATCTGCACGTAAATTTCGTTGACGCGCACCATGCCGAGTTCGGAGCGCGCTTTTTCTTCAACGATTTCTAATCCTTCGCGCAGGTCGCGAATTTCGGCAGACAGGCGGTCATT
>JBEEJM010000109.1:0-3473 GCA_041169205.1 Pseudomonadota bacterium
GGCAACACGGCCACACTGGCAATGGACGCATTGCACGCCAGACGCTCACGGATGGTGGGCGCGATAAAGCCAGGGATTTTGGAAAAACCATCCATGGCCACGCGCTGGTTGGTGTCGGCTATGGCGGGGTTGCCAAAGCGGTCCAGCACCACGTCGCGGTATGCAGCAAGATCAATCGGGCTGGGGTGCTCGGGCGTGTCCAGTACCGGAATCACATCGTCGGTTACGTAGTTGTAGGCGAACTGGCGAATCTGTGCGTTGTGCGTGCCTTCGTGGATATAGGTCGCTCCAATCAGCGTGCCAGCCCAGGCAATGCAGCTGTGGGTGGCGTTGAGCAGGCGAATCTTCGCCTCTTCGTAGGCCTGCACGGATTGCACCATCTCCACGCCGACTCGCTCCCAGGCGGGCCTGCCAGCGATGAAGTTGTCTTCAATCACCCACTGAATAAAGCTCTCGCCCATGAGTGCGGCCGGGTCATCAACACCGGTAGCCGCCAGCACACGCTCACGCACGGCCGCTGTGGGCCGTGGCGTGATGCGGTCCACCATGGCGTTAGGGCTGCTGGTGTGGGTTTGCACCCAGTCCAAGAGTTTGGCATCGCCCAGCAGTGTGATGAATTGCAGCAAGCCGCTGCGTGCGCGGTCGCCGTTGTGGCGCAGGTTGTCGCAGTTAAGCAGCGTCACCGGGGTACCGCAGCCCTGCATGCGGGTGCGCAAAATACGGGCCAATGCACCGTAGATGGTGCTGCCTGCGCGGCCGACCTTGATGGCTTCCAGGTCGGCACGTAAATCGGCAAAGCTCTGGTCCAGCTGGTCTTTGGCGTCCAGGTAGTAGCCCGCCTCGGTGACCGTGAACGAGATGATGCGGGTGGATGCGTCTGCGCCGATCTGGATCAGCCCCTGCAAGCCAGCGTCGTACGGCACCACCTGCTGAATCGAAGTCACACGGGTATAGCTGCGCTGCCCTTGGGGGGTCACGGTTTCCAGCGTAAACGCACCGTTTTGCGCAATCAACGCGGCCAGCGTTTCTGCCATGTCCGGACGAATATTTCCGCCAGCGAGGGCCCAGCGGCGGTCGCCCAGCTGCTGCAATTCGTGCACATACGCCGCTTGGTGCGCGCGGTGAAACGATCCCAGCCCCAAGTGGAGCATGACGCTAGGGGTGGTCGTGGGTATTGTCATAGTGGCCATGGTTCAATGCACCCGAACCTCACGGGCTTGGCCTGTGCGGGTAATGCGGCCTTTGGCATCAAACAGATGGGCAGCATCCACATCAATCTGCACGCCAACCGTGCTGCCCGCGCGCAACTCAGTGCGCTCGTTTTGGCGAACCACCAGCTGGGTGCCTTGGGCCGTGCTCACATAAATTAGCGTCTCGGCACCCAAGGCTTCGACCAGCTCTACGGAGCATTGGAACTGGCCTTGGCCCGGTGCGCAAAGCGTCAGGTTTTCTGGACGCAGCCCAATAGAACCAGTGTCGTCTGCAGGCAAACCGCACGCGGCAGCCAGCCCAGGCAATTGGGCGAGCGCCACCACATTCATTTGTGGTGTGCCGATGAACTGGGCCACGAACTGATTGGCCGGGCGGTCGTACAGTTCCAGCGGCGTGCCTACCTGTTCAATCTGCCCATCACGCAACACCACCACGCGGTCGGCCAAGGTCATGGCTTCCACCTGATCATGGGTCACGTAGATGGTGGTAGCACCCAAATCGCGGTGCAACTTGGCAATCTCGATGCGGGTCTGGCCACGCAGCGCCGCATCCAGATTGGACAGCGGCTCATCAAACAAAAACACTTTGGGTGCACGCACAATGGCGCGGCCGATTGCCACCCGCTGGCGCTGTCCGCCAGACAACTCTTTGGGCGTGCGCTCCAGGTAGTCGGTGAGGTTCAAAATTTTCGCGGCACGACCAACTTTCTCTTGAATGACGGCCTCGTCCACCTTGGCCAGCTTGAGCGCAAAGCTCATGTTCTCGAACACGCTCATGTGGGGGTACAGCGCGTAGCTCTGGAACACCATGGCCAGGTCGCGTTTGCTGGAGGGTTGGTCGGTAATGTCACGGCCATCGAGCAACAGCTTGCCGCCGTCGTTTTGCTCCAGTCCGGCAATCAAACGCAGCAGCGTGGATTTGCCGCAGCCCGACGGGCCGACAAAGACGACAAACTCGCCCTGGTTGATTTGCAGGTCAATGCCGCGAATCACGCGCACATTGCCAAACTCCTTTTCGATACCTTGCAGTTCCAGATAGGCCATGGTGATGTGTCTCTTGAATTGTTGGAGTTACTTGACGGCGCCGAAGGTCAGGCCTTGCACCAGTTGTTTTTGGCTGAACCAGCCGAACACCACAATCGGTGCAATGGCCATCAGCGAGGCGGCAGACAGCTTGGACCAAAACAGGCCCTCGGGGCTGCTGTAGCTGGCAATCAGCGTGGCCAGCGTGCCCGCATTGGCAGCACCCAGGTTCAGCGACCAAAAGGCCTCGTTCCAGGACAGCACGAGGCACAACAAACCGGTAGACGCCAAGCCACCCAGCGTAAGGGGCAGCAGCACCAGCCGGAACTCTTGCCACAGGGTGGCACCGTCCATGCGCGAGGCTTCCAGAATTTCGTGCGGAATTTCCTTCAGGTAGGAATACAGCATCCAAACCATGATGGGCAGGTTGGAGAGCGTGAACACAATGATCAAGGCGGTGCGGGAGTCCAGCAGCCCCGTGCTTTGCGCCATCACATACACCGGCACCAGCGCACCTACGGCGGGCATCATCTTGGTGGAGAGCATCCACATCAAAATGTCTTTGGTGTGCTTGCCCTTGAAGAACGCCATGGCATACGCCGCCGGAAAGGCCAGCATCAAGCCCAGCAAGGTAGAGACCACGCTGGTGATGAGCGAGTTCGTTGCATACTGGAAGTAGTCGCTGCGCTCTTGCACGATGGCAAAGTTTTCCATCGTGGGCGTAAATATCAAGAGCGGAGGCACCGAGATGGCTTGCAGCTCGGTCTTGAAGGCGGTCAGCATCAACCAGCCCAGCGGGAAGAACAACAACAAAGTGACGGCCCACGCGGCCAGTGTGCGAACGATGAGCGCGGGAGGGTATTTGGAACGGGTGTGTGCCATAGTCTTATTTGTCCAGGTTTTTGCCAACCATGCGGATCAGGAAGGCAGCCGCAATATTGGCCAGCACCACCGCAAACAGCGCGCCTGCAGAGGCCACACCGGCATCGAAATTGAGCAAGGCTTGCTTGAAAATCAGGAACGCCATGTTCGTACTGGCATCACCCGGCCCACCGCCGGTGGTGGTGTAAATCTCGGCAAACACACTGAGCAAAAAGATCATCTCAATCATCACCACTACGGCCACCGAGCGGCCCAGGTGCGGGATGTAGAGGTAGCGCAGCTGCTGCAAATAGGTAGCGCCATCCATGCGCGCCGCTTCAAGCTGCTCGCGGTTCATGCTCTGCAACGCGGTCATGA
>JBEEJM010000110.1:0-16927 GCA_041169205.1 Pseudomonadota bacterium
TGCTCTTGGCTTGCGCCAGGCCGTCGATGGTGAAGTCGGCGTTAAATATTTTGTGGCGGCAGTGCTCGCTGTTGGCCTGGGCGAACATCATCAGCCCCACGTCGGTGGGGTTGCGGCCCAGCGTGGTAAACGCGTCCAGCAGGTAGTCAATTTCGTCCACCGCTAGCGCCAGGCCAAACTCGGTGTTGGCTTTAACCAGCGCAGCCTTGCCACCACCCAGCACATCCACATGGTCCATGGGCGCAGGGCTCAGGGCATGGAACATGTCCAACGCCTGGCTGCGGTCCAGCATGGCGCTTTCGGTCATGCGGTCGTGCAACAGCGCTGCGACTTGTTGCAGTTGCTCGGGTGTCAACACCGTTTTGGAGAGCAAACCGTTTTTCAGCGTCAGGCGGTATTCCACCAGGCGTTCGATGCGTTTGACGGCAAAACCGCAGTTGTGGGCGATGTCGGTGGCCTTGGACGCCCAAGGGCTCACGGTGCCAAACCGGGGGGTGACCACAATGGCGGGGCCATCGGTAAAGCCCTGGTAGGGGTCGCCATAGGTCAGCAGCGCGGCCAGTTGGGCCGTCAAGGGCACTTCTGGGACCGATTCGGTGGCCACCAAATGGACATAACGTGCAGAGATGCCCGTTATCTTGTCGTGTATGCCTTGGAGGAGAGGCAAAAGTTGTTGAACGCGAAAGCTGCTCAGGGCGTTGCTGCCCTCGAGTTGGGTGATGTGCAGGGTCACTGTGGGGCCTGAAAGAAATGACTAACCGGATTGGTACTTGCCAGCCCGTGATTTTAACTGGCGCAGGCACTACAGCATTAGCTTGTCCAGCTCGGCCAAAAGGGTGTCACGCAAAACGTGCAACTCCTGCAATCCGACCTGCACTGCCTCAGTGTCGTGCAGGTCGTGTGCCTGCAAAATTTTGGCTGCCACCGCGTGCACTTCGTCATGGAGCGAATGCACCGCCGCACGGACAGTGGGGTTCGCATAGCTCTCCAGTCCGCCGGTATGGAGCCAGCGACCCACCCGACACCGATCCACCGCCATGGGTGGGGGCGTATCCCGTTCACCACGAAGATGGCTTTCCAGCGCCAGCACCCACGCACGGTGCTCTACCCCTGCAAACAGCATGGGGAAATCTTTGCGGTCCAAGACACGCTGATCCAGCCACTCGGGAAAAGTGCGCCAGTTTGCCAACCACAAAGGCAAATCTTCAGGGGGCATGGGCTTGGCAATAACATAGCCCTGTGCCAATTCGCAGCCCATACGCAGCAGCATGGTGCCGTGCTCCACGGCTTCTACGCCTTCGGCAATCACACTGCGTCCAAACGCATTGGCCAGGCCGATGGTGCCCTCCAGAATGGCCAGGTCATCCGGGTCGAGCAGCATGTCGCGCACAAAACTCTGGTCAATCTTGAGTTGCGCAACCGGCAACCGCTTGAGGTAGGTCAACGAGGAATACCCGGTGCCGAAGTCGTCCAGCGCAAAGCTGACACCCAACTCCCGACAGTCTTCAATCACGTTGGAGACATGGTGCAAGTCTTCCAGTGCACTGGTTTCCAGCACTTCGAGCTCCAGATCTCCCGCCTGCACGGCAGGGTGTTTGGCCAGCAAAATGTGCAAACGTGCAATGAAGTCACTCTGCTGTAACTGGCGTGCGCCAATATTCACGCTCACCGGCAATTGCAAACCGGTGCGCTTCCACGCCTCCACCTGGGTCAGCGCGGTGTCAATCACCCACTCGCCCAGTTCCACTGCCAGCGGATGGTCTTCAATCACTGGCAAAAACACCCCTGGGGCGACCAGCCCCCGCGTAGGATGTCGCCAGCGAATTAAGGCCTCCACCCCAACCACCGTGCCGGTGCACATATTCACCTTGGGTTGGTAATGCAGTTCAAATTCATGCGCATGCAGGGCCAACCGAATGCTCTCCAGGCCTTCGTGGTGGCCGCGCACGCTACGGTCCATTTCAGCATCAAACACGTGGTACCGATTTTTGCCTGCCAATTTGGCCTGGTACATGGCCTGATCGGCCTGGCGCAGCAATTGGTCGGCGTCCACATCACCATGTTGCGGGTAAAAAGTAACACCGATGCTGCCGGAAACCTGCAGCAGTTTGTCGCCATACAGGACCGGCTGTGAAGCAGCAGATAGCAAGCGCGCAAGCATTGGCACGCTGGCTTGTACTTCGGGCAAATCAACCAATACGGCGACGAATTCATCGCCCCCCAGACGCGCCAAGGTGTCGCCGTCGCGCAGGGTGTGCTTCATGCGCGCAGACAGCGCAATGAGCAACTGATCACCGGCTTCATGGCCATGCAAGTCATTGATGGCTTTGAATCCATCCAGATCCAGGAACGCCACCGCCATCAGTTGGTTGCGTCGTGCTACCTGGGCCATACCCTGGCGCATGCGGTCTGCGAGCAGCACCCGGTTTGGCAAGCCGGTCAGGGCGTCGTAGTGGGCAATGTGTTCCAGCTGGTGCTGATGCTCCTTATAGACCGAAATGTCGGAAAACAGGGCGACGTAATGTTGCGGCACACCATTGGCATCGCGCACCGTGGTGATGGTCTGCATCTCCGCATAAATTTCGCCGTTTTTGCGGCGGTTCCAGATCTCGCCATACCAGTGGCCTTTGTCGATCAGGTCGTGCCACATCTTCGCGTAATGTTCTTTGCCCTGTCGTCCGGAGCTCAAGATGTGGGGGTTGCGGCCCTGCACTTCGTCCCGCGTGTAGCCGGTGATCGCCGTGAATGCGTCGTTGACCTCAATGATGGTGCCGTCAACGGCCGTAATCATGATGCCCTCGCGGGAGTTGGAAAACACGCTCGCCGCCAGGCTGAGCTTGTCTTCGGCCGCCTTGCGTTCCGAGATATCGCGCGTCACATTCAGAATGTGTGGGACCCCATCCAGGTCAATCACTGCTGCCGACATCAAGCCGTACAGGGTATGGCCATCTTTGGTCCGAAACACGGCTTCAAAGTTGGTCACCATGCCGTGCTTGCGCAGACCTTCGACCAATCGTTCCCGGTCCTTGGGGTCATTCCAAATATTGATATCCAATGACGTGCGTCCCGCCACATCGTCTTCGGTATAGCCCGTGATCTGCGTAAAGCCCCGGTTCACCGAAACATAGTGGCCATCTGACAGGCGATTGATATTGAGCGAATCAGGCGTCAGATAAAAGGCCCTGCGAAAACGCTCTTCACTCACCGCCAGCGCGCTTTGCACGCGCTTGTACTCGGAAATGTCTTCGTAAACTCCCAGAATACCGACGGTCTCGTTAGCACTGTTGCGCAGTGGCACTTTGGAGGTGCGCAGCCAAATGGTTCGCCCATCCGGGGTGGTTTGTGGCTCGTCAAACGACAGCTTGGGCACGCCCGAATCCATCACCGCACGATCATCAGCACGGTACAGCCCAGCTTGCGCCGCCCAGCCCATTTGCCAATCGTCTTTGCCGATAACGTCGTCGGGATGCTGCATGCCCGCATCGGCGGCAAACGCTGCGTTGCAGCCCAGGTAGTGCAGGTCACGGTCTTTCCAGAACACGCGCATCGGTGCGGTGTTGATGACAGACACCAACAGATTGCGTGACTCGGCCAGCGCGATGTCTGCTGCTTTACTTGCGGAAATGTCCCAAATGTCACCAATCAAATGCTGCAACTGCCCGTGCTCGTCGCGGGTCGCGATGATGGACAAGCGCGCGTTGTACAGCGTGCCATCCTTTTTGCGGTTTACCAGCTCGCCATACCAGGCACCATCCTGGAGCAGCACCCGCCACAGCTCGACATAAAACTCTCGGCTTTGCTGCCCCGAGCCCAAGAATCGCGGGTTCATCCCAATGACTTCATGGGCATCCCAACCCGTAATGCGACTGAACGCCGGATTGACTGAAATGATGTTGGCTTTTGCGTCGGTTATGAGGATGGCCTCGGCGCTGGCATCAAATACCGTCGCGTTGATACGCTGCTGGCGCTCCATGTCTTCGCGCTGTGCAATGTACTGTTTCTGGCGGCGCAAAAACGCAACCGACACCAACACGACAATGACCAGAGCAGGCACGATGACAACGCCCAGTGCGGTGGCTTCCGCCTGCCAATGGCTCAAGACCAAGGCACGTGGTCGCTGCGCAAAAATGACCAACGGGTACAGCGGCGATGCCCGATAGGCCGTGAGCTGGCGGCCATTGACGTTATCGTTCCGTTCCAATCGGCCCCATTCGGCGTCTTCCAGGTGGATATTGTCCGCTGCGAAATTCCGCATTGCACCCACCCTGGCCATGCCCGAGTCCATCAGCAACATGCCATCGTAGCGAACCAATGCTGCCGCTCCGTTCGATGCAGGCAGTGCATGGGTGACGTGGCTGATGAAAAAATCGGGGTTCAGTGCAATTAACAAGTGCACCGTGCGGGTGCCGATGGTAGTGGTCTTGGCGATGGGGACGAAATACTGCTCCACCGCGGTGGAATCCGACTGTTGCGCCGCGGGCTTACCGGTTGCGAAATCCCGCCCAACCCACGGTGTTCCAATGGTTAAAACGTCAACGGCTTGGGGGGTCGAAGGCCAAAAAAGCTGTTTGTCCACCACGACCCCCACATTGGCCGGGTTGGAGCTTGCGATGATGTGGTCGCTCTCGTCCATTACCGACAGGGAGCGGATGAAGGGCGATTGGTGCAGGGTGTCTGTAAACGCAGCTTCGGTTTCCTTCGCCGCCACAACGCCGTTGCGAATGCGGATGGCCTGCTGGCTCACCGTCTCGGCAACGCGCAGATTTTGGGTCACAAAGTCTTCTAGATTGTGGGCATGCATCTCCGATACTTCGTAGCCATTGGTAATGGCATCGCGCTGCAAAAGCCACAGCGTGTACCCCATCACGGCCAACACACCTATGACGAACAGCGTTAATCCGGCAATCAATGCCGCGCGAAGTTGCTTTATGGGGTGGGTCACTGTGCGACGATGGGTTCCAACTTGTACCGTTTGGCAGCTGTCATCAGGCGACCATCCAGTTTGATGTCGCTCACGAACTGCTCTACCCGAGCATGCCATCGATCATCCCCTGGTTTGAGGGCGTAGGCATAGGGAGTGATGTGGTACGTACCCGGCGGAGCCACCAGACGAGCCCAATCGGCGTTGACCAAAAAACGCTGGCTGTAGGGGTAATCCGTCATAAACACGTCGGCACGCCCGGCCTGTACTTCCTGCTCCCGCGCAAACGGGGTGTCCAGTACCAGCAACTGGGCTGCGTTCAGCCGCTCTTTCATGACCGGCTCATGGAGGGTGCCTTTGGCCACGGCCACAACGGAACCTGCCCTGTCAATATCGGCCCACTCTTTGATACGGCGATTGGATTTGCTGGCAATGGCATAAATGTCGCTCGCCAGATGGGGCTTGGTAAAGCGCAGTTTTTCGGCCCGCATGGGCGTAATGCCAATGGCAAACATGGCCACGTCACACCGGTCTTGCGTCACATCGTCAATCAGTTTGGCGAACGAACTGTCCACAAACTCCACCGGTACGCCAAGGTCTTTGCCCAGCTCCAGCGCCAGATCGATGTCAATACCGGACAGCTGCTGCGTCTTGGGATTGCGGTAGGTGATGCTGAAGTAGTCGGGCCAGATGCACACCCGCAGGTTTTGGGCGCTGGCAATGCGCTCCAAATGCCCGACATTGGACTCTGCGGCCTGTACCGTTGTCAGTGATGCCATACCAGTGGCCCACAGAATCAATAGTTGTGTAAAGCGCATTCAACGATCTACTTTCTCTTTTTTAAAGATTATGGGGTCAGATGCGGCAGTTGAAAGCAAATAATCCCTTGATCACAAGGGAAAAAGGTCAATGGGATAATCCGCACCTATGACTATCACCTACAAAGACGCAGACGGCATCGCAGGCATGCGCGTGGCCGGTCGCCTGACCTCCGAAGTTCTGGATTATTTGACGCCGTTTATCAAGCCCGGCGTCACCAGCAACGAGATCGACAAGCTGGCGCACGACTACATCGTGAACGTGCAGCAGGCCATCCCCGCGCCGCTGAACTACACCGGCGGCGGCAACCGGCCCTACCCCAAGTCCATCTGCACCTCGATCAACCACCAGGTCTGCCACGGCATTCCCAATGACAAGCAGCTCAAAAAGGGCGACATCGTCAATGTGGACGTCACCGTCATCAAAGACGGCTGGCACGGTGATTCGAGCCGCATGTTCATGGTCGGCGAGGTGTCAATTGCGGCCAAGCGTCTTTGCAACATCACGTACGACGCCATGTGGCATGGCATCAAAATGGTCAAACCGGGCATCCACCTCGGTGATATTGGCCACGCCATTCAGCAGTTTGCCGAAGGCAAAGGCTTTAGCGTGGTGCGCGAGTTTTGCGGCCACGGCATTGGCAAAGGCTTCCACGAAGAACCGCAAGTGCTGCACTACGGCCGCCCCGGCACGCTGGAAAAATTGGTCGAAGGCATGACCTTCACCATTGAGCCCATGATCAATATCGGCGGCAAAGACATCAAAGAAGGCCCCGAGAAAGACGGCTGGAGCATCGTCACCAAAGACCGCTCGCTCTCGGCCCAGTGGGAACACACCATTTTGGTCACCCCCACCGGCTACGAAGTCATGACCCTGTCTGCCGGTACACCACCCACTCCAGCGTTTGTGCCTGCTGTCGTCCCCGCCCAAGCCTGAGCCCCGAATGACGGACCTCCAGGCCTTGCGTGCAGAGTACCGGGCTGGCAAGGCGCACATTTTGCAGGGTCTGGGCGTGCGCGGCGCGTCTGCCCGCAATGTGCTCAGCTCGCTGCACAAGCTAGCCAAACAGGCCGACGACACTCTCACCCGGCTCTGGCACCTGGCCGGGTTGGGTGGGCCCTCGACCCCGTTTTCCCTGCTGGGCGTAGGCGGTTTTGGCCGAGGCGAGTTGTTTCCGTATTCGGACGTGGACGTGCTGGTGCTGTTGCCCGATGGCCAGTCTCCCGAGACCGACGCGGCGCTCAAAGACAAGATTGAAGCGTTCATCGGCTTTTGCTGGGATGTGGGCCTGGAAATTGGCTCCAGCGTGCGCACCCTGTCGGACTGCCTGGCCGAAGCCGAAAAAGACGTCACGGTGCAGACCGCCTTGCTGGAATGCCGCCTGATTACGGGCAACGCAGCGCTGGTGCAGCAGTTCAATACCGCGTTTTTTGAGCGCATGGATGCCAAGGCTTTTTATGTTGCCAAGACGCTGGAAATGCGCCAGCGCCACACAAAATTCGAAGACACGCCGTACTCGCTGGAGCCCAACTGCAAAGAGTCGCCGGGAGGCCTGCGCGACCTGCAAGTTATCTTGTGGGTGGCCAAGGCGGCGGGCTATGGCGACCACTGGACCGCACTGGCCGCCTCAGGGTTGGCTACACCGTTTGAGGTGAAGCAGATTCAGCACAACGAGTCGCTGCTGTACCAGATACGCGCCCGCTTGCACCTGATTGCCAACCGCCGCGAAGACCGGCTGATTTTTGACCTACAAAACGCCGTGGCCGAGTCATTCGGATACGGCAATGTGGCACCCGCGCCCGGCGACAGCAAGTCACATGTGCGGGCCAGCGAAGCGCTGATGAAGCGCTACTACTGGGCTGCCAAGGCGGTGACCCAACTCAACCAGATTCTGCTGATGAACATTGCGGAGCGGCTCAACCCCTCCACCCATGCGCCCCACCCCATCAACGCGCGCTTCAACGAAAAAGCCGGCACGGTGGATGTGGTCAGCGACGACCTGTACCAGCGTGAACCGCACGCCATTCTGGAAACCTTTTTGGTGTACCAGACCACGGTGGGTGTCAAAGGCCTGTCGGCCCGCACCCTGCGCGCGCTGTACAACGCACGCGGCCTGATGGATGCCAAGTTTCGCAAAGACCCGGTCAACCGCGAGACGTTTCGCAAGATTCTGATGGAGTCCGAAGGCATCACCCACGCCATGCGGCTGATGAACCAGACTTCGGTGTTGGGTCGCTACCTGTGGGTGTTTCGCCGTATCGTGGGCCAGATGCAGCACGACCTGTTTCATGTCTACACGGTGGACCAGCACATCCTGATGGTGCTGCGCAATGTGCGGCGCTTTTTTATCGTGGAACACGCCCACGAATACCCGTTCTGCTCGCAGCTGGCCGCTGGATGGGACAAGCCCTGGCTGCTCTACGTGGCAGCGCTGTTTCACGACATTGCCAAGGGGCGCGGGGGCGACCACTCCGAGCTGGGTATTGCCGAAGTGCGGCGCTTTTGCCGCGCGCACGGCATCGCGCCAGAAGACTCGCGGCTGATTGAGTTTGTGGTGGGCGAGCACCTGACCATGAGCCGCATTGCGCAAAAATCCGATTTGAGCGACCCCGACGTGATTGCCGCCTTTGCCAAACGCGTGGGCAACGAGCGCAACCTCACCGCCTTGTACCTGCTGACGGTGGCGGACATCCGTGGCACCAGTCCCAAGGTGTGGAACGCCTGGAAAGGCAAGCTGCTGGAAGACCTGTACCGCTACACCACGCGCATGCTGGGTGGGCGAGCGCCCGACCCGGATGCTGAGGTCGAGGCCCGCAAGCGCGAAGCGCTGGTGCAGCTTGCCCTGCACGCCATGCCGTTTGAGGCGCACAAAGCGCTGTGGGAGACGCTGGATGTGGGTTACTTTATGCGCCACGACGCCGCCGACATTGCCTGGCACGCCAAGCAGCTGTCCCGCCATGTGAGTACCGCGCAGCCGGTAGTGCGCGCGCGCCTGTCGCCGGTGGGCGAAGGCCTGCAGGTGCTGGTCTACACCCAGGACCAGAGCGACCTGTTTGCCCGCATTTGTGGCTATTTTGACCAGGCGGGTTTCAGCATTCTGGATGCCCGCGTGCACACCACCAAAGGCGGCTACGCGCTCGACACATTCCAGGTGGTGACCAGCAGCGACGTGGATGACCATTACCGCGAGCTGATCAACATGCTGGAGTTGGGTCTGAGCCAGGCCATCGCCTTGGCAGGCCCTTTGCCTACGCCCAGCCGGGGCCGCGTGTCACGCCGGGTCAAGAGCTTTCCCATCGCGCCACGGGTGACATTGCGGCCAGATGAAAAAGCGCAGCTCTGGTTGCTCAATATTTCGGCCAGCGACCGCCTGGGCCTGCTTTACTCTGTGGCCCGTGTGCTGGCCAAGCACCAGATCGTGGTGCAACTCGCCAAGGTCGCCACCCTGGGCGAACGCGTGGAAGACACCTTCCTTATCCACGGCCCGCAGCTGCAACACAACCGCGCGCAGATTGAGATTGAGACGGAACTGTTGGATGCGCTGGCGGCGTGAGTTGGACTAACTATTTTTATTTTTTTCATCATGCCCGCCACCGAAATCACCGTTACCTCCATGGGCAAAGTTGCTGGCAAAGAGTTGCTGGTGCCCACCGGCAAAGAGGGCACGACATTGCCGCACATTCAGGACTGGATTACAGCGCGGCTCAAGGCGAAAAAGCCAGTGAAGGATGTCAGCACGCTGGTGCTGGTCAAAGGCATTAAGCAGTGGGCGGTGTTTGAAGAGAAGTCTGGCGGCAAGACCTCTTTCACTGTGTTCAAAATCACCTAGCCAGCGCAGCGCGCAGGTCTATCGGGATCAATCGTCTTCGTTGTCCGCAATACCCGGAAACAGCACGTCGGTGTAGCCGAATTGGGCAAAGTCCCGCACGCGCATGGGGTAGAGCTTGCCCCACAGGTGGTCGCACTCGTGCTGCACCACGCGTGCATGAAAACCATCGATGGTGCGGTCAATCGGGTCACCATATTGGTCAAAGCCTGTGTAGCGAATGTGTGCCCAACGCGGCACTACACCGCGCAGACCGGGCACCGAGAGGCAACCTTCCCAGTCGCTTTCTTCCTCGTCCCCCATCGGGGTGATGACCGGGTTGATCAGCACTGTCGGCGGAATACTGGGGCGGTCCGGGTAGCGCGGGTTGTGGTCATGGCTGCCAAATATCACCAGTTGCAAATCGACACCGATCTGCGGCGCTGCCAAGCCCGCGCCATTGGCCGCACGCATGGTGTCGAGCATGTCGGTGATGAGCAAATGCAGCGCGTCGGTGTCAAAGGCCACCACCGGCTGGGCCACGCGCAGCAGGCGCGGGTCGCCCATTTTGAGGATGTCACGGACGGTCATGTGGAGGACTTGTTTAGCTTGCCTGCCAGTTGCAAAGAGGCGCGCAGCGTGTCGTTGATACGTGTTTGCCACCCATCTCCCGAAGCCCGCAGAGCAGCCAAAATATCGGCATCCAATCGAATTTTCACGGGCTCTTTGGTTGCAAGCGCTTTAGGTCGGCCACGCAATTTGGTTTGCAACGTTGTGCTGAGCTCTGAAAACTTCATCGCTTTTCGCGTTTCGGCCGCGGTCCACGCCGGGTTCTCATCGTCGATTATTTCAGGATTGGATTGATTTTTCATAATGCTGCACCTCACGTTTATTCGCTTTACGAAAACTGATGATCCGTATGCCGGTTGCCTCTTCGACAAAGACCAGCGCGTGTAACCGATCATCCAGTAAACCTAGGGCTCGCAAACGGGTTTCACCATAGTCACGTCGGGAATCAACGGCAAAGATGGCGGTCTCAAAGTCGAACCCACGCACCAGTTCAAAACTCAATCCACGTTCTTCGATATTGCGCAAATTCTTAGTGGGATCAAAAGTAATGCGAATGAAAATTTATTGTACACCCAATAAATAAACGATATAACCCCGGAAAATCTGCCTAACCGGCTAACATTTCCAACATCCCCGCCTCATCCAGCACTGGCACGCCCAGTTCCTGCGCCTTGTCCAGCTTACTACCTGCCTCGGTGCCTGCCACCACGTAACTGGTCTTCTTGCTGACTGAGCCCGCCACTTTGGCGCCTGCTGCCTCCAGCAGGTCTTTGGCCTGGTCGCGGCTCAGGGTCGGGAAGGTGCCGGTGAGCACAAAGGTTTTTCCGGCCAGCCGCTTGAGGGGCTGTGCCGCCGGTGCGCCCTCTTCCCAGTGGATACCACAGGCGCGCAACTGCTCCACCACCTCGCGGTTGTGGGTTTGGGCAAAAAAAGTGCGAAGGCTGGTGGCCACGATGGGGCCGACGTCGTTGACGGTGAGCAACGCTTCTTCAGACGCATCCATGATGGCGTCCAGCGTACCAAAGTGGCGCGCCAGTTCTTTGGCCGTGGCCTCGCCGACGTGGCGAATACCCAGGCCAAACAGAAAACGTGGCAAGGTGGTTTGCTTCGAATTTTGTAGCGCTACAAGCAGGTTCTGCGCGGACTTTTCGGCCATTCGGTCTAAAGCTACGAGCGAGGTAAGGCCCAATCGGTAGAGATCCGGCAAGGTATGAACGATGCCCGCGTCCACCAGTTGCTCGACCAGTTTGTCGCCCAGGCCATCGACCTCCACAGCGCGGCGCTGCGCGAAATGCAGGATGGCTTGCTTGCGCTGCGCGCTGCAAAACAGACCACCGGTGCAGCGGTGGTTTATCTCGCCCTTTTCTCGCACTACGGTGCTGCCGCAGATCGGGCACTGGCGGGGCATGCGAAAGTTGGGTACATAGGGGTCGCGATCCTTGTGCTTGGATTCAGGAATCATGTCCTCTGCGGCCCCCGTCACTCCAGGGATTCCAGTGATCCCGACACTCATTGAACTTGCAACACGCCCTACGACCTCTGGAATGACATCACCCGCACGTCGGACCACGACCAAGTCCCCAACCCGCACGCCTTTACGGCGCAACTCGAACACGTTGTGCAGTGTCGCGTTGGAAACGGTGGTGCCGCCCACAAACACCGGCTCTAGTCGCGCTACGGGCGTGAGTTTGCCGGTGCGCCCGACTTGAATGTCGATCCCCTGCACCCGGGTTATCTGCTCTTGCGCCGGGTATTTGTGCGCCACGGCCCAACGCGGCTCGCGGGTGACAAAGCCCAGTTGTTTTTGCAGTGCCAGGCTGTTGACCTTGTACACCACACCGTCAATATCGAAGGGCAACTGGTCGCGCGTCTGGCCGATGCGCTGGTGATACGCTATCAATTCCGTAGCGCCTTGCGCAATATCCACCTGGGCTGCGACCGGAAAACCCCAATATTTCAGGGTTTGCAGCATGGCGTAATGCGTGGCAAAGTCGGGACCACCCTGATCTGCGGGTGTGACTTCACCCAAGCCATAGGCAAAGAAACTCAAAGGGCGCTGCGCTGCAATGGCCGGGTCAAGCTGGCGCACGGCACCGGCGGCTGCGTTGCGCGGGTTGACGAAGGTTTTTTCACCTTTTTCACCCCCTGCAATGCGCGCGCGCTGGCGTTCATTCAGCGCTTCAAAGTCATCGCGGCGCATATAAACCTCGCCGCGCACTTCCAATACGGCGGGGACGCCCTCTGGAAGTTTCAGAGGTATCTGTCCAATCGTGCGGATGTTTTGCGTAACGTCTTCACCTGTTTCGCCATCACCACGGGTGGCTGCCTGCACCAGCACGCCATGCTCGTAGCGCAGGTTCATGGCCAGGCCATCGAATTTCAACTCCGCGACGTATTCCACCGCAGGCGCACCCTCGGTAAGCTCTAATTCTTTACGCACGCGAGCATCAAACGCCTGTGCGCCGGACGACTCGGTATCGGTTTCGGTGCGGATGCTCAGCATCGGCACGGCGTGGCGCACGCTGGCAAAAGCATCCAGCGGTTTGCCGCCCACACGTTGCGTAGGCGAGTCAGGTGTCAGCCAATCGGGGTACGCAGCCTCCAGGGCTTGCAGCGCCTGGAACAGGCGGTCGTATTCGACGTCGGGAACTTGTGGGGCGTCCAGCACGTAATACTGGTGCGCATGGTGGTGCAACTGGGCGCGCAGCGCCAGCAAGCGCGAGTAGTCGTTGCTGGGCGCGGGTTCGGGCTCTGGCGTGGACTCTGGAGAAAAAAGGTCAGCAGTCACCATGGGCCGTGCTCCACGGGTCAATGTGATTAGGAGAACAGTCGCCGGGCAATCGGCGAACCTGCGGCCAGGTCGCGCTGCTCCAGCGTGTTGTACAGCATTTCCAGCTCGGTGCCGATGATTCCAAAAGTCTGCGCCGCCAGGGGCTGGCCGTTGTCGTCCGTCACCACACCGTCCATGGCCTGGGCCAAAGCCAGCGCGGTGTCACGCATGCGATCAAACGCGCGCTCGGCACGGTCTACCTGGGCCACGTCCAGGTGCAGCGAGAGGTCGCGCATGGCCGACTGGGCTGGGTCTTCGGCCAGTGCGGCTTGTGAATCAAAGCTCAACACCAGCACCGGTGGCAGACCCTCGCTACTTGCAGGCAACACCATGCGCCCCGGAATCGCACCCGCTACAAAGCCCAGCTGCGCGGCATTCTGGTGGATGTAGCCAGGGCTCCAGGAGGCATTGAGCGCGCGAATGGTGAAGCCCAGCTGGGCGTCGTGTGCGCTGGCAAATTGGTCGAGTTCGCGAGCACGGGCCACTTCTTCCAGCATTTCCGGAAACTCGGGCGTGGCGCTAATGGCGTCGGCAAAGGCCTGGGTTTTGACCACAAACTCGGAGTATTCAATTTCGTTGAGTGCACCCGAGCGATTCGCCAACTGCACACCAGCCTGAAAACTGCCATAGCGCTGACCGGGTTGCGGGCTCTCCCACCGCTGGGTGAGTTGGTTCTGGCCTTCAATTGAAAATGGCTTGGCGCCCGCGCGCCGCGTGGCAGGCATGGCGGCAATCGCCGCTTCGCCCGACACCACGCCCACGGCGCTGTCGAGCGCTACGGTAGCAATCACATCAATCAACGCATCCATGGCCGGGCGCTTGGGCAGGGCGGGGACGTGGATTTCGCTGTTGCTGAAGTCGGCATCGTCCAGCGTTGGCTCGCGGTTCTCAAAAGCGGGCTCTGCCGAAGAAGAGGCAGCCACAGACGCCTGCTTGGGTGCATTTTTGCGAGAAGACCAAGCGCCGTGGGCCACAACGCCTGCCAGAACGAGCCCACCGGCAATAGCCAGTCCGATTTGAAAATTACTCATGGCTGAATTCCGCGTGTGTCAGGCCAGTTCGGCCAAGGTAGCGGCAGCTTCCATGTCCACCGCCACAATGCGGGACACGCCCTGCTCTTGCATCGTGACGCCGATCAACTGCTCGGCCATTTCCATGGCGATCTTGTTGTGGCTGATGAACAGGAACTGCGTCGATTTGCTCATACTGGACACCAGCTTGGCATAGCGCTCGGTGTTCGCGTCGTCCAGCGGCGCGTCCACTTCGTCCAGCAAGCAAAACGGCGCTGGGTTGAGTTGGAAAATGGCAAACACCAGCGCAATAGCGGTTAATGCTTTTTCGCCGCCCGACAGCAGCGCAATGCTCTGGTTTTTCTTGCCAGGGGGTTGGGCAATTACCTGCACACCCGAGTCCAAAATCTCGTCACCGGTAATCACCAAACGCGCATTGCCACCGCCAAACAGCTCGGGGAACATTCGGCCAAAGTGCTGGTTGACCTGGTCAAACGTGCCCGACAACAGTTCACGCGTTTCGGCGTCAATCTTGCGGATGGCATCTTCCAGCGTGTTCATGGCCTGGGTCAGGTCCAGGTTTTGCGCATCCAGAAACTCTTTGCGTTCGCGCGCTGCCGCCAGCTCTTCGAGCGCCGCCAAATTGACCGCGCCCAGCGCGGCAATCTCGCGGTGGATGCGGTCGATATCGCCCTGCATACCGAACAGGCGCACATTGCCGTCTTGAATGCTTTGTTCCACCGCGGCCAAGTCGGCCTGCGCGTCTTGCAGTTGTTGTTCGTACTGCTCGAAGCCCAGGCGTGCGGCCTGCTCTTTGAGCTGAAATTCGGTGATGCGCTGGCGCAGAGGCTCCAGCTCGCGCTCGAGTTGCAGGCGGCGCTCATCGCTGGCGCGCAGCTTGGCAGTCAGGTCATCGTATTCGCTGCGTTTGGAACCCAGCGCCTGTTCGCGCTCCAGCTTCAAAGCCAATGCGTCTTGCAAACCGGCTTGGGCTGCGGCGTCGGTGAGGCGCGTCAGCTCGTTCTGGGCGCGCTGCTCTTCCACCGCGATGGACTGGGTTTGTTGGTCTGCGGTTTCAATAGCGCGTGAGAGCTCGGCATTGCGCGCCTGCAGGCTGCGCTGCGCAAAAGTGGCCTCTTGCGCCTGCCGCTCCAGGGTGCGCTGTTGCTCGCGGCATTGCGTGAGCTTGCGTTGCGATTCGATCACCCGCTCGTCCAGCTGCGCATGGCGCTCCTGGCTGTCGGCCAATTGCATGTCCAGCGACTCAAAGCGACCTTCGGCAGTCACGCGGCGTTCTTGCAGCTCGTCGAGTTGGGCTTCTACTTCGGCCAAATCGGACTCTAACTGCGCACTGCGGGCCCGTGTTTGCTCCAGCAACTGCGACAGGCGCAGCGTTTCAACCTGCAATTCGTGGGTGCGGCTTTGTGCCTCGGTGGCTTCGCGGCGTACCAAGGCCAGGCGCTGTGCGCTTTCTGCGTAGGCAGACTCGGCACGCGCCAGTGCCACCCGAGATTCGTCGGCAATGAATACCTGGGCCCGCAGTTGTTTCTCGAGGTTTTCGATTTCCTGGGCGCGGGCCAGCAGACCGGCCTGCTCGGAGTCTTGCGCGTAAAAGCTCACGCTGTGGTTTGATACCACATGGCCCGACTTCACATAAATGCTTTCGCCGGCTTGCAGCTTGTCGCGCTGCGCCAGCGCGTCTTCAAAACTGCTGGCCGTAAAACAGCCCTGCAACCAATCGGTGAGCACCGCTTTTTGGCCCGCATCGTTGACGCGCAACAGGTCTGATAGGCGTGGCAGCCCGCCCGAACGCTCGGGCGCGGACGCCAACGGGGGGCTGTAAAACGCCAATTTGGCAGGCGGCGCGTCGTTGGCAAAAGCCCGCACCATCTCCAAACGCGACACTTCCAACGCGCCCAGGCGCTCACGCAGCGCGCCTTCGAGGGCGTTTTCCCAACCTTGTTCGATGTGGATACGGGTCCACAGGCCTTGCAGGTGGTCCAGCCCATGTTTGGCCAGCCACGGTTGCAGCTTGCCGTCGGTTTTAACTTTTTCTTGCAGCGCTTTGAGCGCCTCCATGCGCGCGGACAAATCGGCTTGGCGCGCGGACTGGTCATTCACCGCTTGCTGCTGGGTGCGGCGGGCATCGTCCAACTGCGGCACGGCCTCCTGCAACTCATGCAGACGGCCTTCAGCCACTTGCAGTGCCTCTTGCGATGCGTCAAGCTGCTCTTGCAGGTTGACCAAGCGGGCTTCGTCTGGCGCACCCAGTGCATTGCGGTCTGCGCTGAGTCGCTCGCTGCGGGTGGAAAGCGCGCGCGATTGCTCTTCAATGCTGCGCTGCTCGGCGGCCAGCACCTGAATTTGCTGCTGAACCTGCATGACACTGCCACGCTGGTCGTTGGCGGCGGTTTGTGCGGCGGTGACTGCGTCTTCCAAGTCGGGGAGCTGCTGCGCCTGTTCTTCCACCTGGGCAGCCAGCAGTTCGGTTTGTTCTTCGCCCAAGGCGGCAAGTTCGGCCAGGCGCTCCATCTCGGCGTGGGCATCGTCTTTGCGGGTGGCCCATTGGGCAATCTGCTCTTTGAGCGTGACCATGCGCTGCTCTACGCGCTGACGGCCTTCCACCACAAAACGAATTTCGGCCTCCAACCGACCCACGTCGGTGCTGGCTTCGTACAACAGGCCCTGGGCCTGGTTGACCTGGTCGCCTGCGGTGTAGTGCGCCTGGCGCACGGTTTCCAAATCAGCCTCGATGTGGCGCAGGTCGGCGGTACGGGCCTCCAGCGCATTGACGGCACTAAGCGAGTCAGTCTTGACCTTGGCCTGGTCGGCCTGCGCCTCGGCGCGCTTTAAAAACCATTGCTGGTGCTGCTTGAGGGTGACTTCGCCTTGCAGTGCGTTGTACTTTTGGGCCACCTCGGCTTGCTTTTCCAGCTTGTCGAGGTTGGCATTGAGCTCGCGCAGGATGTCGT
>JBEEJM010000111.1:0-7970 GCA_041169205.1 Pseudomonadota bacterium
GACGGCATGAACCTGGCCGCCGAGATGGGCCCCATCGTGACGCGGGCTGCACATGCGCGCATCACTGGCTACATAGAACAAGGCGTAAAAGAAGGCGCAACGCTCTTGCACGACGGCCGCGACTTCGACAGCAAAGCCGCAGGCGCCGGATGCGACAACGGTTTCTGGATGGGCGGCACGCTGTTTGACAACGTGACGCCTGACATGCGCATCTACAAGGAAGAAATTTTTGGCCCGGTACTGTCCTGCGTGCACGTGAAAGACCTGGCCGAGGCTGTCGACCTGATCAACGCCCACGAGTTCGGCAACGGCGTTAGCTGCTTCACCCGCGATGGCAATGTCGCCCGCGAATTCAGTCGCCGCATCCAGGTCGGCATGGTTGGCATCAATGTGCCGATTCCCGTGCCCATGGCCTGGCACGGCTTTGGTGGCTGGAAGAAGAGTTTGTTTGGCGATATGCATGCCTACGGCGAAGAAGGCGTGCGTTTTTACACCAAGCAAAAGTCCATCATGCAGCGCTGGCCTGAGAGCATTGGCAAGGGCGCGGAGTTTGTGATGCCGACGGCGAAGTGAGCCGTCACGCGCAGATTTTTCAGTAATTTTCAGTTACAGGTTGATTACTAAGCGTTTCCCCTAATACGAAGCTTTCGCCGAAGCGTGATACTTGGTTTTCCGTCCGAACTAAATGGTGCAGTGCAACGTTTGGGACGGCAGGAGACGGTCAACCCTTAACGAATTCAACGCGTTGTGGTGGGGCTGCACCTCGCAGCGGGAAAATTAACCTGATGCCCATTCCGGGCTTATTAACTGGAGACAAGTATGCAATTCAAACGTCAACTGACTGTGCTGGCTTTGGCCATGAGCGCGGCTTCTTCTTTCGCGCAATTGACTGTGGGCGTCAGCTACGACGCTTTCCAGGAAGAGCGCTGGAAAACCGACGAAGCCGCTATCAAAGCCGAACTGGCCAAGCACGGTGCCAAATACATCATGTCTGACGCAGGCTCCTCTACCGAGAAGCAACTGTCCGACATCGACGGCCTGATTGCCAAGGGTGCCAAGGTTCTGATCATCTTGGGCCGCGACAAAGATGCGATCCTGCCCGCTGTGAACAAAGCCAACCAGCTGAAGATTCCAGTGATTGCTTATGACCGTTTGTTCGAAGCGCCTGGCGTGACTTACATCACATTCGACAACAAAGAAGTGGGCCGTATGACTGCCCGCGCCATTTTGGCCGTTAAGCCAAAGGGCAACTACGCCATCATCAAGGGTGATCCAGGTGACGCAAACGCCAACTTCCTGCGCGAAGGTCAGGGCGAAGTGCTGGCTGCTGCGATCAAGAGCGGTGACGTGAAGATCGTTGGTGAAGAGTACACCGCCGGCTGGAATCCCCAGAACGCGCAGAAAAACATGGAACAGATCCTGACCAAGAACGGCAATAAAGTTGACGCCGTTGTGGCACAAAACGACGGCATGGCCGGCGGTGTTGTTGCTGCTTTGACAGCCAAAGGCCTGCAAGGTATTCCGGTGTCCGGCCAAGACGGTGACCACGCTGCTCTGAACCGCGTGGCTTTGGGTACCCAAACCGTGTCCGTCTGGAAAAACTCTGCTGACCTCGGCACCGCTGCTGCTAAAGCAGCGGTAGAGCTGGGCGCTGGCAAAGCAGTCACTGGTGCAGCTGACTGGGCTGGTGGCGAGAAGAAGGTTACTTTGAAGTCCATCTTCTTGAAGCCAATCCCTGTGACCCAAGCCAATCTGGACGTGGTTCTGAAAGCCGGCTACATCAAGAAAGATGTTCTGTGCAAGGGCGTAGACGCAGCCAAAGTTGCAGTTTGCAAATAAGCTGTTTCACTAAGACTGTTTAGTTCATCACCGCGGGCCGGGCTAGCGCTTGGTGCCCGCGGTGTCGTTTTAGATTCCCTGTTTTCGGTGTAGTTAGGAGTAGCCAATGAATCAAACATTGCAAAACTTGAAGCATTCGACGGTCGATTGGCGCATGGTGCTGATGACCGGAGTGCTGGTGGTCATTACCATTATTTTTAACGTGTTGTCAGACGGCATCTTTTTCTCTGCCGAAAATCTGTACAACATTGCACAGCAGACCGCTGTGGTGGGCATTCTGGCCACCGTCATGGTGCTGATCATTGTGGCCCGCCATATCGACCTGTCGGTCGGCTCAGTCATGGGTTTTGTCGGGGTGCTGATCGCCTTTCTTATTTACACCGCCAACTGGTCCTGGCCAGCTGCTTGCCTGGCCGGTCTCGCCGCGGCGATTGCCGTGGCCATGTACCAAGGCGCATTGACCGCCTTTGTCGGCGTGCCTTCGTTTGTGGTGACCTTGGGTGGTTTGATGTCGTTTCGCGGTGCCGCCTATCTGGTGGCCGATGGCAAGACACAGCCCATCGCCGACCCCTTCTTCCTCAAGCTTGGTGGCGGCTACAACGGTGGCATAGGTACCACGGCCAGTTGGATTCTGGGTGGGCTGATTTGTCTCGTCATCGCTGCCTCCATGTTGAGCAAACGCCGGAATAAAAACCGCCACGACGTGCCCAATAGCCCGTTTGTGGTGGACGTGCTGGTAGCGCTGCTTCCCATGGTCGTTGTAATGGGCTTCGTGGCTGTCATGAACGCCTACCAGATCCCCGGCAAGGATGACGCCCAGGGTATTCCAATCCCTGTGCTGATTTGGGGTGTCGTCGCAGTATTCATGGCCTTCTTGGTCAAGCGCACCCGCTTTGGCCGCTATGTATTTGCCATGGGTGGCAACCCCGATGCCGCAGCGCTGGTGGGCATCCCAGTGAAGCGCGTCACCATGATGTTGTTTCTTTTGCTGGCGGTGCTGACAACGGTTGCAGCCATCGTTGCCATCTCGCGTCTGAATGCCGGCACCAACTCGCTGGGCAATAGCGCGGAGCTGCTGGTCATTGCGGCCACCGTGATCGGTGGCACGGCGCTGGCAGGCGGTAGCGGCACCATCTTGGGCTCCGTGTTGGGCGCCCTCATCATGCAATGCATTGACAGTGGCATGCTGCTGCTGGACGTGTCCATTGGTACCCGTTACGTGATCATCGGCCAGGTTCTGATCGCAGCGGTTGTGTTTGACGTGGCCTACCGCAAATGGACAGGAGACGTATTGTGAGCACCGAATCCCATAATGCAGAAGCGGCAGCCAAGCGCGCCAAGGTCGATCACAACAAGTGCTTGGTCGAGCTTCGCAACATCAAGAAAGCATTCGGCGGCGTGCACGCGGTGGACGATGTCAGCCTGAACCTGTATCCCGGTGAAGTGGTAGCTGTGCTCGGCCATAACGGTGCGGGCAAGTCCACGCTGATGAAGATGCTGGCCGGTGCCTACCCCATCGATAGCGGTGACGTGATGATTCAGGGCGAGAAGGTACATGTGCGCACCCCAGCCGATGCGCAGCAACTGGGTATCGAATCGATCTACCAGACGCTGGCCCTGGCCGACAACCTGGACTCGGTAGCCAACTTGTTTCTGGGCCGTGAGCTGCTGACCCGCTGGAATACGTTGGACGATTTGCGCATGGATGCGGACGCCCGCCGTGTGTTTCAGCGCCTGAACAAGAACTTCAAAAACTACCACACCCCGGTGCGCCGCCTCTCGGGTGGACAGCGTCAGGTGGTGGCCATCTCGCGCGCCATTTACTTCAACGCGCAAATACTGATCATGGACGAACCCACTGCGGCCCTGGGCCCAGAGGAAACCGCCATGGTGGGCAAGCTAATCGAGCAGCTCAAAGCCGAAGGCGTTGGCATCTTCTTGATCAGCCACGACATGCATGACGTGTTTGCGCTGAGCGACCGCCTGGCGGTAATGAAAAACGGCAAGGTTGTGGGAACCTACCGCACCCAGGATGTCACCGAAGATGAAGTGCTGGGCATGATTATTCTGGGCAAAAAGCCAGAAGGCAAAGCCCAGACCGAACGCAATCCGCGTTAAGTGCGCGCGCTTGTCCAGGTTCACCTGCGATGAAAACGACAGGCGATTTGCAACTGCTCAAACGCATCAACCGCAGCGTATTGCTGCGATTGATGCTGATTAGCCCGGGCCTCTCGCGGGCCCGCCTTGCGGCCCAAAGTGGACTGACCAAATCCACCGTGAGCGCCTTGGTGCGCGAACTCCTCGATGAGCATTGGCTCGCCGAAGCAGATTCCACTGTGGCAGCGGAGGGCATGGGACGGCCTTCAACCCCACTTCATGTCGACGGCGATACACGTGTGCTGATTGGCATTGAAATCGCCGTGGAGTGTTTGCGCGTGGTGTGTGTTTCGATCACCGGTGCCATCCTGTCTGAAACAGAGACACCCCTCAAAAGTAGCCAACCCGAACGGGTATGCACCCAAGTGGCCCGGCTGGTGCAAAAGCTGTGCGCACAGCTCCAGGCAAAAGGGTTGTTGTTGAGCGGTGTGGGGGTTTGTTTGCCAGGCGCTATCAATGATGAATCTGGCATCGTCCGGCTGGCTCCCAACCTGGAATGGCGCAATGTGGCGTTCCTGCCGATGATTGCCGCTGCGTTCAGGACCGCGGGGGTGCCTCCCACGCAAATTCATTTGCAAAACGATGCAGATGCCGCCGCAGTCGGCGAATACGAGTTTGGTGGAAGCGACGGCGACGACCCACTGATATTTATCAATTGCGACGTGGGTGTCGGCGCTGGCATTGTGCTCAATGACAGGCTGTTTACCGGTTCGGTCGGAACCGCCGGTGAAATTGGTCACACGATTTTGCAGGTGGACGGCCCCTTGTGTTCGTGCGGGCGCAGGGGCTGTGCCGAAACCTTTATTGGATCGCGTTTTTTGCGAAAAAAATCCGATTTTGAAACTGCCGGACAGTACCTTGGCGTGTTGATTCAAAACCTCGACGCCATGTTCAACCCGCGCGTTTTGGTGCTGGGCGGGCGGTCTTGCGTCAACACTCCCAGTCTTGTAGAAAAAGCACGGCTAACCCTGCTGACATACGCCCAAGGCGCTGGCCTGCCAGCTCCCGAAGTGCGGGCAGCGCGCTATGGGTTGCAGGCAGCGGCTGTCGGTGCTGCCGCTTTGGTGTTGCACCGTTTTCTCCGACCCATGCTGGTAGGTGCTTACGTAGAGACTGATTTCAATCTTTCCGTGGAGTCACCTGCCACCAATTCAAACAACACCGTGCCGCAACGGCACTACCTTGGTGAATCTCCCCATGTATTTAGGCATTGATATTGGCACGTCTGAAGTCAAGACACTCCTGCTCGACGACACCAACCAGGTGATTGGCGTGGCAGGTGCCACCTTGGAGGTTTCCAGGCCGCATCCGGGCCACAGTGAGCAAGACCCCCACAGCTGGTGGACTGCAACCCAAGCGGCTCTGGGCGAGTTGAAGCAAAAACATCCACAAGCCTATGCGGCAGTGCGCGCCGTGGGTCTTTCTGGCCAGATGCATGGTGCCGTGCTGCTGGACAAAAATGATGCTGTGCTTCGTCCGGCGATCCTCTGGAACGATGTGCGGAGTGCACAGGAATGCCTGGACATGATGGCCGAGCTTTCAACACTGCCACAACTCGCTGGCAGCTTGGCCATGCCAGGTTTTACGGCACCCAAGCTTCGGTGGGTGGCAAAGCATGAGCCAGACGTTTTTGCCAAAGTCGCCAAGGTACTGCTGCCTAAAGACTACGTGCGCCTGCTGCTCACCGGCGACTACGTCACTGACCTGTCGGACGCGAGCGGCACCATGTGGCTGGATGTGGCAAAACGCCAATGGTCGCCAGAACTGCTGGCACTGACGCGACTCAATGCAACACAGATGCCGCGTCTGGTCGAAGGCAGCGCCGCAGGGGGAACCATAAGCACCACCGCTGCGAAATTGCTAGGCCTCACCGAAGGCATCGTCGTTGCGGGTGGCGCGGGCGACAACGCGTCCAGCGCGATTGGAATGGGCGCCGTCGAGGCAGGCGAGGGCTTTTTGTCATTGGGAACCAGTGGCGTATTGTTTGTTGTGACCCCCAGCTACCAGCCCAATGCCGCCAGTGCCACACATGCGTTTTGCCATGCGATTCCCAACCGCTGGCACCAAATGAGCGTGATGCTGTCGGCCGCCAGTTGCTTGCAATGGGCCGCAGACCTGCTGGGCATGGAGTCCGCCGGTGCGCTGGAAGCCAAGGCCAACCAACTCAACGCCGCAGAACGCGCAACCGCACCCTTGTTTTTGCCCTATTTGAGTGGCGAGCGCACGCCGCACAACGACGCCCAAATGCGCGGAAGCTTTCATGGGCTCAACCACAGCACCGACCCCGCGGCCCTCGCCTATGCCGTGATAGAAGGCGTCACTTTCGGCCTCACGGACGGGCTGAACGCACTCAAAAAAGCGGGAAGCACCGTCGAACAACTGTCTCTGGTGGGCGGCGGTGCACGCAGCGCATTTTGGGCGCAGCAATTGGCTTCGTCTTTGAATGTAGAAATCGTCACCCACCCAGAATCGACCGCTGGCGGCGCTTTGGGTGCCGCACGCCTGGGATGGCTGGCCACGGGCGCACCGGTAGCGCAAGTGTGTGTTCGGCCCGCAATCGCGAAAAGCTATTTGCCCGATGCTGCCGAGCAGCACATTCTCAAGCCCCGTTATGCGCGCTTTTGCGCTTTGTACCCCGTACTCAAGTCACTTCAGTAATTCACTCAACTATTTCACTAAAAAACACCATGACCACTTATTTCAACGCCGTGTCGCCCATTCGCTATGAGGGCCCCCAATCACAAAACCCCCTGGCCTTCAAGTGGTATGACAAAGACCGCATCGTGCTGGGCAAGCGCATGGAAGACCATCTGCGTTTTGCCGTCTGTTACTGGCACAGCTTCTGCTGGAACGGGTTTGACCCGTTCGGCTACGACGGCACTTTTGAGCGCCCCTGGCAACACATGGCAGACCCCATGGCCGCGGCCAAAGCCAAAGCCGATGTAGCCTTTGAATTTTTTAGCAAACTGGGGGCGCCCTTCTACTGCTTTCACGACCGCGATGTCGCCCCCGAAGGCGCAACGCCACGCGATAGCGTGTCCAACCTACACGCCATGGTGGACTACCTAGCCGCCAAGCAGCAAGAGACCGGCATGAAGCTGTTGTGGGGTACTGCCAATTTGTTCAGCCACCGCCGCTTCATGGGGGGTGCGTCGACCAACCCAGATCCCGAGATATTTGCCCTGGGTGCGTTGCAGGTCAAAGAGGCCATGGACGCCACGCTCAAACTCGGCGGTGCCAACTACGTACTGTGGGGCGGCCGAGAAGGCTACGAAACCCTGCTCAACACCAAGATGGGCCACGAGTTGGACCAGATGGGCCGTTTCCTGCACATGGTGGTGGACTACAAACACAAGATTGGGTTCAAAGGCGCCATCCTGCTGGAACCCAAACCCCGCGAGCCCTCCAAACACCAGTACGACTTTGACGTGGCCACCGTACACGGCTTCTTGCTCAAGCACGGTCTGGAAAACGAAATCAAGGTCAACATTGAAGCCAACCACGCCACGTTGGCCGGCCACAGCTTTGAGCATGAGATTGCCAGCGCAGTCGATCTGGGCATCTTTGGCTCCATCGACATGAACCGCGGTGACATGCAGTGCCAGTGGGACACCGACCAGTTTCCCAACAACATTCCTGAAACGGCGCTGGCGATGTACCTCATCCTGCAAAGTGGTGGCTTCACCACCGGTGGTGTCAACTTTGACAGCAAAGTGCGCCGCCAGTCCATCGACCCTGAAGATATGTTTTACGGACACATCGGTGCCATGGACGTGAGCGCACGTGCCCTTCTCATCGCAGAAAAAATGATTCTGGATGGCCGCTTTGCGAAACAAACCGAAGACCGCTATGCAGGCTGGGATTCCGGCTTTGGCAAAGACATGCTGGATGGCAAATTCACGCTGGATGCAGTCGCCGCCCGCGTGCTGGCCAACAACACCGACACGCGTCCCGTGTCGGGCCGCCAAGAGCAC
>JBEEJM010000112.1:0-12342 GCA_041169205.1 Pseudomonadota bacterium
CACACCACGGTATGGGCTGCAGCAGCGTCGCCCCACTGCCAATACGCCATGCGATGACCTGTGCCCGCGTCAGCACACGGTAGGTAATTCAGCGTAGGTTCAGCCATGGTGCAATTCCCTCTGGAACAGGTGTTTGATAATGGCACCATCGTACTGGAACAACCCCTCATTTTTTGAAAGCAACACCATGTTGAACGGCAAAACTGCACTCATTACCGGCTCCACCAGCGGCATTGGCTTAGGCATTGCCAAAGCGCTGGCGGCGCAGGGTGCCAACATCGTTCTCAATGGCTTTGGCGACGTCGAAGGCCCCAAGGCCGACATCGCCGCGCTCGGTGTGCAAGTGGCCTACCACGGTGCCGATATGAGCAAGCCCGCCGAGATTGAAGACATGATCCACTTCGCCGCCAAAACCTTTGGCAAGCTGGACATTCTGGTGAACAACGCGGGCATTCAGCACGTGGCGCGCATCGAGAGCTTTCCCGTCGATAAATGGGACGCCATCATCGCCATCAACATGAGCAGCGCCTTCCATGCCACCCGCCTGGCTTTGCCCGGCATGCAAGCGCAAAACTGGGGCCGCATTATCAACGTGGCCAGCATCCATGGGCTGGTGGGCTCGGCAGAAAAGTCCGCTTACGTAGCGGCCAAACACGGCGTGGTCGGCCTGACCAAGGTCACCGCGCTGGAGAACGCCACCACCGGCGTGACCTGCAATGCCATCTGCCCCGGCTGGGTGTTGACCCCGTTGGTGCAAAAGCAGGTGGATGCCAAAGCGGCTGCGCACAACATCAGCAATGAAGAAGCCACCAAGCTGCTGCTAGGCGAGAAAGAGCCCTCTATGCAATTCACCACGCCCGAAGAGCTGGGCGCACTGGCCGTGTTCTTCTGCTCCCCCGCGGGCAACAACGTGCGCGGTGTGGCCTGGAACATGGACGGCGGCTGGACGGCCCAGTAATTTTAAGTCAAACAGGCCGCTAGCCACCGTGGGTATTGCGCAAGCAGCTATTACTTTTGTAGCAATATGAAATCTATTTTTGGATTGATAGGTTTGCTGCTGGTGCTGGCCATCGTTGGCCTGCAGATGAAGACTCAGGTGAAAACACTCGCGTCCGCCCCGGAGCAAAGCCAGGCCGTTCAGAACACTGTCAAAGACCAAGTGAACGCAGCGATGCAGGCGGCGCGGCCTGATGTGGACGACAAGGCGGGGGCTGAGGGGAAGTGATCTCAGCAAGTACATCGTGCACGATTTCATGCGTGTTGCGTCTTTTACCTATTTGGAAGAAGCGTTCGCCAGCCTGGTGACATGCCGAGCTGACCGGCCGCAAATAACTGCTGTGCCTATGTCTCCATAGCCTCAAAGTACGCATCGCGCCTTGCAGGCATGCATGTTGCATAGGGTTAACCACTAGAGGCGAGGGCTAGCGTTGAACTTGCTCCGCACCCATCAACTCTGTGGAGCAAAGCTATGGGCGACAAGCTTGACGTTGGAATGGCAGGGTTGCAGGACTCTGCATATGCACTGGAAGAGGCCGCCGCTTTTGGGCGCTGGTGGTATAGGCGCGCACTGGGTCAAATTGAAGTTTCGCCTATGGCGGCGAGTTGCTTGGATATTGAAACAGGATCTTGGCGGACGCTAGAAGGCTGCCTCATCAACGTCGCCGAGGATGATCTGGTTCCGCTGATTGCCTTGATCACAGCGCCCCAGACGACAGCGTTTGAGTTCCGCGTGGTCACTGCCAATGCCGGGCTGCGCTGGATGCGTGCCACCGTGTTGTCAAGGGAGGCTCCAGACACACCCATCACCTCCGGGATACTGGTGGACATCACGCACAGCAAGCATGCCGCAATACGTGAGCGCCTGGGCTTCGAATTGACCGAACTGCTGGTGGGGTCAGCGCAACTCAACGAGGTCATTGTCAATGTCATACAACTCGTTTGCCAGCGTCTCGGATGGGAATGGGGTGCGTACTGGATGATGGAGGCCTCTCCCCAAAATGGGGATCGGTTAGCGTGCAGGCATCTTTGGCACAGAACCGGGCATGACCTTGGTACCTTTAGCCAAGCAACTACCGATCTAACCATGCAGCCGGAAGAAGGGGTGGTAGGCCAGGTATGGGCGTCCGGCTGTGCACAGTGGATTGAAGGCATGGCAAGCAACCCGCGGTTCATGCGCCAAAACAGTGCACGCAGCAGTGGTCTGCAGTCTGGGTACATCTTCCCGGTAACCTATGTGTCCCAGGATGGCGTGCAGCACCGTCCGGGAGTACTTGAGTTCTACAGTGGCCTCGCACGCCAACAAGAGGCGCAATTGCCCTTGTTGTCAGCAACGATTGGCGCACTGATTGCCCAAACGACACAGCGACTGGAACGCGAGGCCGTCATCCATCGCCTGGCGCGCATAGACGAGCTCACCGGGCTGTCCAACCGTAGCCACTTTCACGCTGGATTGACCGAGCGCTGCATCAGCGCGACAAAGCACCATGAAAAGTTTGGTCTGATGTATATCGATTTGGACCGTTTCAAGCCAATCAACGATGCGTTCGGACACGATACCGGCAATTGTGTATTGCGAGAATTCGCCCTGCGGCTGAATTCCGTTGTCCCACCAGGTGCGGCCGTGGGGAGATTGGGGGGTGATGAATTTGCACTTGTCGTTGCCTGCAGTTCGGACGACGCACTTTCTGAATTGGCTTTGCAAGTCTTGGAAGTGGCGCGGGCCCCTTTTCTGTACCACGGCGTGGAATTGACGCTATCGGCAAGCATTGGTGTCAGCCGCTTTCCCGAGAACGGTCAAACCACACCGGAATTGCTGCGCAGTGCAGACGCCGCCATGTACCGCGTCAAACAAAACGGCAGAAATAGTTGCGACATTTTTTCTAACAGCAATCCCAGCAGCATTGCCAAATTGCAGGCTTCACTGGCGCAGCGCCTATCGATTGAAACGGAGCTGCACCATGCCATTGCCAACAAGGAGCTGTTCCTTCTTTATCAACCCATATTCGATGTGTCGTCGAGCTTGATGCATGGAATGGAAGCGCTCATTCGCTGGCGCAGGGCCAATGGCGACCTGGTTCCGCCGGATGTCTTTATACCGATTGCAGAACAAAGCCATCTGATTGTTGAAATTGGGCAATGGGTGATGGCGCAAGCATGCGCCGATCTGTCAAAGCTCTACCACGCCAATTTCAACGACCTCAAGGTTCACGTCAATATGGCGGCATCGGAATTCACCAACGTCAATTTGCCAAATGTGTTGTGCGAATTGGCACGGGCCCATCAGGTGCCCTCTTCCAGTATCACGCTGGAGCTCACCGAGGGCATGCTGATGAAGCAACCGGAGCGGGTCGTATCCGTCATGCGAAACCTGAGAAACCTGGGATTCGAAATTAGTCTGGACGACTTTGGCATGGGGCATTCGTCGCTTTCCATGCTGAAGAATCTGCCGATCACCTCCATGAAGATAGACCGCTCGTTTGTGCGAGACATCGCGAAAAATCAAAGTGACAGCGCTATTGCCAAGGCCATCCTCACGCTGGGGCACAGCCTCAAACTGGATGTCATTGCAGAGGGCATTGAAACAGACGCCCAACTGTCAAAGCTAAAGGAGGAAGGGTGCCATCTCGTTCAAGGGTATCTGCTCTGCAGACCGCTGAGCTTGGATAGTCTGATTTCCATGCATTCAAACAGCGCAGTCGGGGGTGTTGGATGTGCCATGCCGTTCTAAAAAGGGCAAGAGTATGTCGCTAAAGAAACATCAAACACCGTTGCAGGTGGATACCTTTCTGCCCTACATGCGCGACGTCATCCGTTGCGAACGTGCACTGCAAGAACTCAACCTCATGTGGCGAATGATTGAGTCAGGTGCAAAAATGAACTGTCCGGTAGAAGCCAAAGCGATTCTTCCAACAATGGCCGCTACACGGGATGGGTTTACCCGTCTAGAGCAGGAGTTGGTGTCCAGTCTGGTGGTGGAGAAGGTATCCAATGTATTGTCTGCCATTGGAACCAAGGCGCAGAACCTCATCGACATTTTGATCAGAAATTTGTACGAGCGTACGGCCGATGTTGGATTCCTCGCGACAGATAACGTATTGGCCGCCTTTGTTGCGGGAGAAATGGACGACCACAGGGAAATCAAAAGGCGCTTGAGGGATTACCGGGACAAATACACTGTCTACGACGATATTATTTTGCTAGACACTTTTGGAAAGGTGTTGGCCCAAGTGGATCAAGAATTCCCCGTTGAAGCCAGTAGTGATGCGCTCATTAAGGAAACCTTGAACACCGACGCGTATGTGGAAACGTTCCGATACTGCGACTTGCGTCCGGGTAAGCGGCGAGCTCTGATTTACTCCAAGCGGATATCGCATCCCGTCACCAAGCAGACCTTGGGACTGCTTTGCCTTTGCTTCAATTTTGAGGAGGAAATGGCGGGGATATTTCAATCACATGGAGACAGCCAAGGCCGGTCGATCATGCTGTTGCTCAACGCAGACAACAAGGTCATTGAGAGTTCGGATCAACTTTGGATTCCTCTAGATGCGAAAGTACCGGTGGATGGTGATAACACCATGGCCTTGCAGACATTTTCAGGCCGCGAGTACCTGATTCGAACCTTTGCGACGCAAGGCTATCAGGGCTACATGGGGCCAACAGGGTGGCGTGGGCAAGTGATGATTCCTGTGGATGTTTCCTTTTCCGAAGACCAGGGCAATGTTCTCTCCACGCTTCCTCAGCACATAAAAGAAGGTGTTTTGTCACACGCCCAGTCATTCTCTCCCCCGCTTTTTGAGATCATGAATGCGGCAGAGAACATACGTCGTGTGGTTTGGAACGGACAGGTGATGTCGTCCGGTCAGACAGGCGATCAAACCAAACTCAAAGCGGTGCTTGTTCAAATCAGCGAGACGGCAAACCGCAGTAATGAGCTGTTTTCCAATTCGATCGGTGACCTGTACAGCACTGTGCTCACGTCTGGGCTTAAAAAGACGGAGTTCGTCTCTCACTTGTTGGTCGATTTGCTCGACCGAAACTTGTATGAGCGCGCGAACGATTGCCGTTGGTGGGCGGCTACGCCAGAGCTGCGTGCAGCCATGTCGACGGGAACCATGGATGCTCAAACAAGTGCCAATTTGGCGGAGATACTGCAATATATAAATTCGCTTTATACGGTCTACACCAGGCTGTATGTATACCGCGCGGATGGGGAAATCGTGGCCAGCACGCTCAATGGCCAAGATGACCCGATGTCGCTTGGTGGACAAGTTGCGTCTCAGACTTTAGGGCACGTGCGTGCGCTGGCCTCGGACCAGTCCTACTATGTAACGCCCTTTGAAGACAATGCTTTGTACGATGGTGCGCCTACCTATGTCTACCATGCTGCCATTCGCAGCGTCAGTAATAAGGGCGCTGTTGTGGGGGGTATTGGCATCGTTTTCAATTCGGCCGTGGAGCTTGACATGATGTTGCGTGATGCCCTAGGCAACGCGTCCAATAGCACGGGTTTTTTTGCAGATAGATCCGGAAGAATCATTGCTAGTACGGATGCAAAAAGGCCGGTTGGCAGCAAGTTGGATCTCGACATCGATATGAGTCAGATCGCTGCAGGTAAGAGCCACTCCAAAATTGTTGAACATGACGGCCAGTACGCGGTAATGGGTTGCAGCGCCAGCAGCGGCTACCGGGAATTCAAGGTGTCAGATGGCTACAAGGATGATGTGCTTGCCATCGTGTATGACCCGATTGGCCCGCTGCGCCAGACATCACCCAGTTCGGCCCGAATTGATACCGTGATCAAACCGGAGTCCGATGGCTCTGACCAGGAGGAATATGCAATATTTGTCGCTCACGGTGTGCTCTACGCATTGCCTGCCAAAAATGTGTTGGAAGCCATACCGGCGAAACGGTTGACGTCGGTGCCGACGGGTTCAAAAACGGCATGTATTGGGCTTTTGGACTTGCAACACATGGGCAGTCAAGTCAAACCAGCCTGGGTGTTTGATTTAAACCGAATGGTGCATGGACAAGCCGACAAAGCGATCAATGGATCGCAAATTCTTCTCATTGAGAATGCGGGGCGGTCTATGGGATTGATGGTGGATGAGCTGCATGATGTAAAGGAATTTTCCGGCGCACAAATCATTCCGTCACCGTTTTATTCTGCAGACCGTTCCACATTGATTCATCAACTTATCAAGGCGAACAGAGGGTCACTTTTAATCCAATCAATGTGCGTCAATTCATTGTTCAATTTGTCGCTAGACCTTGCTTGAACGCCATCACGGCCTGGTTGCGCAGCGTGCGCAGCAAGGCCAGCTCTTTTTCATCCAACTCCAGTGCGCCGAGCGTCGACTTGTCTGCATAGATCAGACCAAACGGTGCACCCTTGATTTGCACCGGCAGCAGCAAGAAGGTGGGGGCGTGAAAGCCCTTGCGGTACCACTCTGGCAGGCGCTGCACGATGCGGCTCTCGGTGGCGTCGCTGATCAGGCTGTCCACCCCTTTGATGCACACCACCGCAAACAAATCTGGCGTGGCCGCTTTGAGCGGTGTCTTGAACAGGGGCACCAATTTCTCAATGCCTTCACCCAAGCCAAAACGACCCACGATGGTGTCGGTTTTGGCATCGCGCATGCAAAAGATGATGCGGTCAAACTCCATGGCCCGGAACATGGTCTCCAGAATCATGCGCAACACATCCACCAGCTTGAAGTCTTCCACCATCGCGTTGGTGATGTCTTGAATGCCAGCCGACAGGGTTTCGGCCACCGCCGTGTTTTTGGGGCGCGGTGGCACACCGGCTGCAGGCTCCACCGCTTGGGTGGCATGCAGGGCCACACTGCCCAAGCCGCCTTCGGCCGTGGCCTTGTCGGCCAAATCGACCGCCGCTTGGCCTTCGGGCAGCTTGAGCAGCCGGGCCGCGGATGACTGGGGCGCAACCCGAATGTCCATGGCCTGCGCCAGGTCGATCATTTTTTGCCGCGCTTTGAGCGTGGCTGCTTGCACTTCCCCCGGAGACGACCCCATCGCGCGCGCATATTTAGACGTTACTTCTGCGATGCGGGCATCCACATGTTTAGGGTCGGTCATCAGCATGACATCGGCAATCTCATTGGCGGCCACGGCGACCCAGCGGATGCGTTCGGTGGCATCCGACGGCGCAGCAGGCGGTGGCCCGGAGACCGGCTTGCGCATACAACGCTGAATGCCGTCGGGCAGGCCCCACGCCTTGGCAATACCCACGCCCAAGTTTTCAAAATTCAGCCCCAGCACATTGAGCGACGCTGCCGCCTCTGACAGGGGCTCGCGCGCGGCGCGTATCAAGCCGCGAATTTGCGCGGCCTCTTCGGGAAAATAAAACTGCACCAAGAGCCGCCCCAGGCCCTGAAACATGGAGCCAATAAAGGCCTCTTCGCTGTCGCGGGCTACCGGGCACAGCTCGCCCGCCAAGGTGCCGGCCATGAGGGAGCGCAAAAACTCTTCTTTGAGCTGCGCGGCGTGGCCTTTGTCCTGCATGTGCTCCAGCAGCACCAGGCTCAGCGCCATATTGCGAATGCCGTTAAACCCCACCAGGTTGACCGCCCGCGACACCGTATTGATGTCGCCACCACGCGTGTAGTGGGCGCTGTTGACGAGGCGCAGCAGCTTGTTGGTCAACGCCACATCTTTCAAAATTTCGTTGGTGATGCTGTCCACACTGGCTTTGTCCGACGAGGCCATGCCCTGAATGCGCACCACGGCGTCCGACATGGCCGGAAAGTCGCTCTTGTGGCGCATGCGGCGCAACAAAAAATCCAAGGTGCCGCTGCCCGAGCTCTTAGTCGCATCGCCCTCGGCGGCACCGTTCGGTTGGGCCCACTGCTCCAGCTCCTGCGCAAACAGGCGGGCATTGTCAAAGCGCTGTTTACCGTCGAGCGCCAACCCACGCGACACGATGGCCCGCAGGCGGTCGTCAATCTCCGCGCCCAGGTTGGCCGGCAAGGCTTGTTGTTCGTGCACCGTGCGATAAATGGCGCGGTACGGATCGGCCTCAGCAATGAGCGGTTTGCCGGTCAGCAACTCAGCCAGCACCATGGCACAAGAAAAAATATCCATCGCCGTGGAAGACGGCTCACCGTTGGCCGCCTCTGGCGACAAATAGCCGACCGTACCGCTGCCGGGGCTGCCATCCAGGCCGGGCTTGCCACCGGTAATGCGCGCGGCAATACCAAAGTCCAGTACCCGCGCACGCCCTGCTGCGTCAATCAAGATGTTGGACGGTTTCAAGTCCCGGTGGATAACCCCCGCTTGGTGCGCCACCGCCACCGCATCGAGCACATCCATCATCAAAGCCACCGCCTGCAGCGGGGCAAATGCACCACGCTGTTTAAGCGCTTGGTCCAGCGTCATGCCGGGCACGTACTCAAACACCAGATAGGGCTGGCGCTCATGAATGTCGGCCTCAAACACCGGCACGATATTGGGGTGGCTTACGCGCCCGACGTTACGGGCCTCTTGCAGCCACTGGGCGACGGCCTGGTCGTCGGTGCCATCGCGTGTGCGCATGACCTTGATGGCCACTTCGCGCTCCATGCGGGGGTCGAAACCCAGCCACACGGTGGATTGCGCGCCCTGCCCCAGGACTTTGCGTAGCTCAAACCGCCCTAGGGCCGTGTCTTTATTCGGGGTGGAGGTTGCTGCCATGTGCAACAAGAATAACCCGGTTTGTTACCAACGGGTTTGAAAACACTGCGCAGGTCGCAGCTCGGCTTTTATGGGCGTGAATTGCTGCGGTTTTGCTGGCGTATTTGTTGGCGCAACTCGGCACGGTCTTGCGCCGTCCAGGGGCGTGCCGCATCTGCGGTGGCGGCTTGATTTTGCCGGTCTTGCGATTGCTGTGCCTGTTGTTCTTGCTGCGCCAGCAGTGCTGCGCGCAAGGCAGCCTTGCGGCGCTGGGCGGCGGCATCACTTTCGTGCGCCACCCCGGCCGACTCATCCCGTTGTGGGCTCGACGCGTGATCGCCAGCCTGCGCGGTGAGCGCCAAGCTACACAGAACAAACAGCGCGACAAAAGAGAATCGGTAGGCCATGTCACATTGTTGGTCGCAACACGGGCCATTTTCAACCCAGTTTTGTAACAATATGTCAACTTAAGCAAGCCCCACTGGCGCAGGCCTCTGGGGCCGCGCAAAATCGGGCTTGTTACAAATTACCAGCACCTATGCAAAATCCAGTTTCCCGCCCCAACAAAATCCTGGTGGTAGATGACGATGCCCGCATCCGCGACCTCCTCAAACGCTACCTGACCCAAGAGGGTTTTGACGTCCTGCTCGCAGAAGATGGCAAGTCCTTGTCGCGCGTCATGCTGCGCGACACCGCTGACCTGATCGTGCTGGACCTCATGATGCCGGGCGAAGATGGCCTGTCCATCTGCCGCCGACTAAGGGCCTCAAACGACCACACCCCCATCATCATGCTCACCGCCAAGGGCGAGGACATTGACCGCATCGTCGGCCTGGAAGTGGGCGCGGACGACTACCTGAGCAAGCCTTTCAACCCGCGCGAGCTGCTGGCACGCATCCATGCCGTGCTGCGGCGTCGCCCCACTCCCGAGGTGCCAGGTGCGCCCTCTAGCGATAACGAAATCGCACGTTTTGGCACATTTACTTTCGATTTGGCAGCCCGCACCCTCTACAAAGGCGACGAAGAGCTGACCCTGACCACCGGCGAATTTGCCATGCTCAAGGCCCTGGTGCGCCACCCGCGCATACCGTTGTCGCGTGAAAAGCTGGCCCAATTGTCGCGGGGCCGCGAGTTCGAACCGTTTGACCGAAGCCTGGATGTGCAGGTCTCGCGGCTGCGCAAGCTGATTGAAACCGACCCCGCATCACCCCGTCTGATCCAGACGGTGTGGGGTGTGGGCTATGTGTTTGTGCCTGACGAAGCAGTCTGACGCGTAGGCTGTATCTCTTGGTCGAGACCCACCCCGCCAATCCGGAATACACCAGCCCCATTGCGCTGGACGAGCCGCTGCGCAAGGCCTCGCGCTGGTCCTTGGCCCGCGTCAGCCTGTTCTGGCGCACTTTCTTTCTGATTGCACTGCTGCTGCTGGGCAGCATCGTGGCGTGGCTGCAGACCTTGCGGTCGTTTGAGTTTGCCCCGCGTGCCGAGCAGGTCGCCCAGCAGCTGGCTACCCAAGTGAATCTGAGCCGCGCGGCGCTGATTCACGCCGATGGCATTGCCCGCATATCGCTGCTCAAAGCCATGTCGGACACCGAAGGGCTGCGCATCGTGCCGCGTGAGCGCTCTGACAAGTTTGTGGTGGCCGACAACGACACCCTCATCCACGACATGGTGCCGTCGCTGCGCCAACGCTTGGGGCAAAAAACCGTGGTGGCCAGCCGCGTCAACGCGCAAAACGGTCTATGGATTAGCTTTGATATTGACGGTGACGACTACTGGCTGGTCACCGACAGCGCCCGCTTCAACCTGGCTGGCGGCACCACCTGGGTGATTTGGCTCACCGTGGCTGCAGCGCTTTCGCTGGCGGGGGCGGCCCTGATCGCGGGTCTGATCAACCGCCCGCTCAAGCAGCTGTCCTTTGCGGCCACGCGGGTGCAGGAGGGCGACTTCAGTGCCAGCCAGCTCAGCGAAAACGTGCACACCAGCGAAATACGCGAAGTCAACATTGGCTTCAACCGCATGGCGCAGCAGCTGGCCAAGATCGAGCAAGACCGCGCCATCATGCTGGCCGGTATTTCGCACGACCTGCGTACGCCGCTGGCCCGCTTGCGCCTGGAAACCGAGTTGAGCGTGGCCGACCTGGACGCACGCGCCCACATGGCGGCCGACATTGTTCAGCTCGACGCCATCATTGACAAGTTTCTGGACTACGCGCGACCCGATACCGGAGTCATGACCACGGTGGTGCTCAGCGACGTGGTGGACTCCTGCGTATTTGCCTACAACGACAAAGCCGACGTGCGCCTGCATGTGCAATTGCAACATGGTTTGCTGGTGCTGGCCGACCATGTGGAACTGGGCCGTGTTTTGAGCAACCTGCTGGAAAACGCACGCCGCTACGGCAAATCGCCCGACACCGGCATTGCCCACATTGAGCTTGCTGCCATTGCCAAAGACCGCTGGATTTTGATCAAAATTCGCGATCGCGGCACCGGGGTAGACCCCGAGCAACTGGCCAACCTGACCAAACCTTTTTACCGGGGCGAAGCGGCCCGCACCCACGCCAATGGGGCGGGGTTGGGTTTGGCGATTGTGCAAAAGACCATCCAGCGCATGAACGGCGCGTTTGCGCTGACCAACTCCGGGTCGGGCGGGCTGTCAGCCCACATCAAATTGCCCAGGGCGCCGCACCCCTAATTCCGTTTGGTCCCTTTTGCGTTAGCGGGTGAGCAACACCACGGCACGGGCTTCCATGGCTTTGCCCTCCCCCACCGGACCCATTTTTTCAGCCGTCTTGGCCTTGACGTTCACCTGATCCAACGCCACGCCCAGCACCTCGGCAATGCGCTGTCGCATGGCCAGGATGTGCGGAGCCAGCTTGGGAGCCTGGGCAATCACGGTGCTGTCTACGTTGCCAATCTCGAACCCTTTGGCACGCACACGCCGCGCTATCTCTGCCAGCAAGGTGGCCGAGTCAGCGCCCTTGAACTGCACGTCGGTGTCGGGGAAGTGGCTGCCAATATCGCCCAACGCAGCCGCGCCCAGCAGTGCATCGGTAATAGCGTGCAGCAAGGCATCGGCGTCCGAATGGCCCAGCAAGCCCTTGGAATAAGGAATTTCGACGCCGCCCAAAATGAGCTTGCGCCCTTCGACCAGCGCATGAATGTCCCAACCTTCACCGATTCGAAATGGCATTGCAGTGTTTCTTTCTATGCAGGTTCAGGCTCAGATTCATGATTTTGGCGTGGCACGCGACTGCAGCACGGCCTGGGCCAGCGCAAAGTCTTGCGCGTAGGTTACTTTGAAGTTTTGGGCGCTGCCTTCGACCAGCAGCGGCTGCAGCCCCAGGTGCTCCATGGCGCTGGATTCGTCGGTGACCGCGTCACCGGCAGCCTGCAGTGCGTGCATCAGGGGCGCGATGCGAAACATCTGGGGCGTCTGGGCCAGCCATTTGTCGGCACGGTCTACCGTGGCCGCCACGCGCCCGCCCTGCTCGCGCTTGAGTGTGTCGGGCAACTTGAGCGCCAGCAACCCGCCCACGGCATCGGGCAGGCAGGCGTCCAGCAACGCGTCTATTTGGTTTGGGGTGATCAGGCAGCGGGCCGCATCGTGCACCAACACCCAGTCGTCGGCAGCTGCGCCATGCGCCAGCAAGGCCGATAAACCATTGAATACGCT
>JBEEJM010000113.1:0-3187 GCA_041169205.1 Pseudomonadota bacterium
GCATATTCCACGGGGGCTAGAGGCCGGTTTGCCACTAAATTCGTCGGTAGAGAGGCAACCTGGGCTTGCCGCTGATTCCGTGCGCGCAGACCTGCTCGCGCTGCAGCAACGCCAGGCCCGCACGCTGGACGCCGCCCGTCCAGAGGCCGTAGCCAAGCGCCACGCCCAAGGCCTGCGCACCGCGCGCGAGAACATTGCCGACCTCTGCGATGCCGACACGTTTATCGAATATGGCGCACTGGCAGTGGCCGCGCAACGCAGCCGCCGCACCGAAGAAGATCTGATCCAGAACACGCCTGCCGACGGCATGGTCACCGGCACGGGCGCTGTGAACGGCCAGCGCGCGGTGGTCATGGCTTACGACGCCACGGTGTTGGCCGGAACCCAAGGCATGCGCAACCACCAGAAGACCGACCGCATGCTGGGGTTGGCGTTGCAAAACAAACTACCGGTGGTGCTGTTTGCCGAGGGCGGTGGCGGTCGCCCGGGCGATGTGGACATGCCCATCGTGGCCGGTCTGCATGTCGCTACCTTTGCCAGCTTTGCGCGGCTGAACGGCCAGGTGCCGGTGATCGGCATTGCGGCGGGGCGCTGCTTTGCGGGCAATGCCGCGCTCTTGGGTTGTTGCGACGTGATCATTGCCACCCGTGCCAGCAACATCGGCATGGGCGGTCCGGCCATGGTGGAGGGCGGTGGCCTGGGCGTGTTCAAGCCCGAGCAGATTGGCCCCGCCAGCGTGCAGCATGGCAATGGCGTGATTGACATTTTGGTGGACGACGAAACCCAAGCCGTTGCGGCCGCCAAGCATTACCTGTCGTTTTTTCAGGGCCCCGCATCCGCGTGGACCGCACCGCCCGAACTGGCCCTACGCGACGTGGTGCCTGAGAACCGCGTGCGTGTGTACGACACCCGCGCCGCCATGACCGGCATTGCCGATGTGGGCAGTTTGCTGGAGTTGCGCACCGGCTTTGGCGTGGGAATTCACACCGCGTTGGCGCGCATAGAAGGCCGCCCGGTGGGGCTGCTGGCCAACAACCCGATGCACCTGGGCGGCGCGATCGACGCCGATGCCGCAGACAAAGCCGCGCGCTTTATGCAGCTCTGCAACGCGCATGGGCTGCCGCTGGTGAGCCTGGTGGATACACCTGGCTTCATGGTCGGGCCGGATACCGAGGCCACCGGGCAGGTGCGCCACGTCAGTCGCATGTTCATCGCGGCGGCGCATTTGCGTGTGCCGTATTTGAGTGTGGTGTTGCGCAAGGGCTATGGCTTGGGGGCGATGGCGATGACGGCGGGCGGCTTTCACTCGCCGCTGTTTACTGTGGCCTGGCCCACTGGTGAGTTTGGTGCCATGGGGCTGGAGGGCGCGGTGCGCCTGGGGTTCAAAAAAGAACTGGACGCCGTGCCCGAAGGCCCACAACGCCAGGCGCTGTACGACACGCTCGTGGCACGCCAGTACGACAACGGCAGCGCCATCCACATGGCGGCTACGCTGGAGATTGACGCGGTGATCGACCCGGCGCACACCCGCGCGTGGCTGGCGGCGGGCTTTCAGTCGGCGGTGGTGCGACCCGCGCGGGCTGCCCGTATTGACAGTTGGTAGCTTGGGCGCAGCTATTCGCGTTCCAGCGCCATTGGGAAAACTCACGAACTCAACGGCACTTTCGTCCTGACGGGCGGGGTCTCCGTGTTGGTTGTTGAGATCAATGCGGACGAGGCTCACTTGCAGTTGTTGTGCAGCTTCCACTTTTCCTCATGGCCAATGGCCTTGGCGAAGTCGGGAATTTTGCAGCGTTCGACTTCGGCGGGATCAACTGGCACGGCTGGCTGGGCAGCGATGGGCTTCTCAAACTCTGCACTCCGCTTGGGTGCCGTGCTGTAAACCCACTGAACGACGCCTGCGATGGTGAAGGCAAAAGCGGCAACCAAAATCACTTGAAAAAGCCTCACTGATGGCCGCTGGTTCAATGGCATTTCGCACACGCCACCGGGGCAGAGTTGGGCCTTTTCTTTGTTGAACATGTTGTAAATATTGCAGCCGATGCAGATGCCAAAAGCGGTCTCAAAGAAAAGCAGAATCAGACACAACGAACACACGATCAGGTTGATCGGGCCAATGACGTTGTTCAGCACAACGAGGTAGAACATGGTGGCTGCCAACACAAAGCCAATCGCCCAGGCAAAACGTTTTTGCGGCGCACCGGTCCACTCGGGCTGTTGTTTGCGCACCGCCCATTCGCCAAGAATCATGATCGGAGCGAAACGTGGATTGATGAAAATGCGGATAGTGAACTCGATCAGGAAACTCACCACAAATACCCGCGTTGGTTGAAAGTTGCCCGTTAACCAGGCGTTCATGAAGCAGATCACGGCCAAGAAGAACAAAATGCCCGCGCTGGCACGGACGGCACGTTCATTGAGAACTGGGATTTGGTACTCAGCGCGAATCTCGCCAAATTGAAAAACAGGGTTTGCCATGGGCTACTCGCAAGATGGAATGGCCGCAGTATTGCCCGGTAGCCGTGCGCTGCATATGATAGTTATCATCAATTTGCAACTTTGCCTATGTTTACAGATGCCACCCAAGAACTGCATGCCTTGCTGCCCGAGCACTTGGTCGCCACTTGCGTGGCGATGGAGGTTGCCAAAGGCAGCACTCTTTTCAAAGCGAGGCAAAAGCCCGCGCACATGTACTTTGTCGTCAGTGGCGAAGTGGTTTTGGAGCGCCCCGGTCTGCACGGCTCCCCTGTCATTCTGCAACGCACACGCCGGGGGTTTGTGAGTGAAGCCAGCCTCCAGTCACCCAGCTACCACTGCCATGGACAAGTGGTAGCACCCACGCGATTGATCCAGCTACCGATTCGCCCACTTCGCGAAGCGCTGGATGCCGACCCTGCATTTTCGGGACGGTGGATCTCCATGCTCAACAAAGAGGTCAAGCGCCTTCGTTTGCAGTGCGAGCGGCTCTCGCTGACCAAGGTGCAGGAGCGCTTGGTGCACTTGCTGGAAACCGAAGGGGAGCACGGCAAGTTTCCCGTGGGTGCAGGCATCAAGTTGATGGCGGGTGAACTGGGCGTGACCCACGAGGCGCTTTATCGCTGCATTGCGTCCATGGAAAAGGCGGGCACGCTGCAGCGTGGTGATGGCTGGCTGCGTCTAGCCGCCTAGCCGTTCAAGCGCGCAGCAT
>JBEEJM010000114.1:0-6370 GCA_041169205.1 Pseudomonadota bacterium
ACCTACTGGACGATGTTCTGCGCGACATGATTGTGGCGGTGGTGGCGCAGGTGATCGGCATTGCCCCAGGCCAGTTTGTGGCGGTGGTGGCGCTGATGCAATTGTGCGAAAACCTGCAGCATGCCAACGTGCGGTTGTGGTTTGGTGCGGTGGGGGAGCGCCTGCTGGTCAGTCCGCGCTTTCACCGGCTGCACCACAGCATCGGGATTGGCCATGAAACGATCAAAAAGCAGACATTGAGCGCCGCCGGGCCGCCCCAAGGCGTGAGGGCCCCCTCGGGGGGCAGCGAACCACACGCAGTGGGGAGCGTGGGGGTAACAGTTTTGGGTGGGCATAACTTTGGCGTGCTGCTGCCGTGGTGGGACATGCTGTTTGGCACGGCTAATTTTGAGTTGCGGTTTGACGCCACCGGTGTGCGCGACCAAGTGGAGCAGGGCGTGGACTATGGGCAGGGCTTCTGGGCCCAGCAGTGGTTGGGTTTGCGTCGTATGCTCAAGCGATGAACCTGCTTCTTGATTCTTTCTGGCGCGCCTGGGCGTACTGCCTGCGTCCCGGTGTCATCCTGTTGTCGCTGTTGCCCCTTGTTTTTGTGGGCGGGCTGACCTTCGCGCTGGGCTACTTTTTCTGGGTTCCGGCCATGGACCAGGTCATGCGGTTGATGGAGTCTTCTTCTTTCCTGCACAGTGCCTGGCAGTGGCTTGATGCCATGGGTGCGGGCAGGCTCAAAACCGTGTTGGCACCCCTGATCGTGATTTTGGGCGTGACGCCCCTGATCGTGATGGTGTCTCTGCTGGTGGTAGCGATGGCCATGACACCGTTTATGGTGGCGATGGTGGTGCGCAGGCGCTTTCCCCACATGCAGGAGCAGCACGGTGCCTCGTTTGTGCGCAGTGTGCTGTGGTCTTTGGGCTCGACTGCCATGGCGCTGGTGGCGCTGGTGGTGTCCGTTCCTCTGTGGTTGGTACCGCCGCTGGTGCTGGTGCTTCCTCCGCTCATCTGGGGCTGGCTCACCTACCGGGTGATGGCGTTTGATGCCTTGGCCACCCATGCTAGCGAGGAAGAGCGCCGTATCGTGTTTCGACAGCACCGTGTCTGGTTGATGGGCATGGGCGTGTTTACCGGCTACTTGGGCGCTGCACCTACGCTGGTGTTTGCCTCTGGTGTGGCGTTTGCTGCGGGCTTTGTGATTCTGTTGCCGGTGGCGATCTGGATTTACACGTTGGTGTTTGCTTTTTCGTCGCTGTGGTTTGCGCACTATTGCCTGGCAGCCTTGCATGCGCTGCGCTTGCAACGTGGGGGCGCTGTCGTAGACGTGGTGCTTGTGGAGGTGTTATGAATTTTGGATTGGTCATCATTGGCGATGAAATCTTGTCAGGCAAACGTGCCGACAAGCACCTTGCCAAAGCCATTGAAGTATTGGGCGCGCGTGGGCTGTCGGTGGCCTATGCGGACTACGTGGGTGACGCACCGGAGCGCATTATCGCCACGCTCAAGCGGGCGTTTGCGTCGGGTGATGTGGTGTTTTCTTTTGGCGGCATTGGTGCCACGCCGGACGACCACACCCGCCAATGTGCCGCCAGGGCGCTGGGACGTGAATTGGTCTTGCACCCGCAGGCCGAAGTGTTGATCCGTGAGCGTATGCAAGACGTGGCACGCGAGCAAGGCGTGCCCTATGAGCCAGACCGAGGCGACAACATCCATCGCCTCAATATGGGCGTGTTTCCCGTAGGCGCGGAGATCATTCCCAACCCGTACAACAAGATTCCCGGGTTTCGCTGCGTGGGGGAGCGGGGAACTGTCCACTTCGTTCCAGGATTTCCCGTCATGGCGTGGCCGATGATGGAGTGGGTGCTTGACACGCACTACGCGCACCTGTTTTCGCAAAACGCTTGGGTCGAGCAGTCGGTCATCGTGTTTGGCTCCATGGAGGCGTCGCTTACGCCGCTGATGGAAGAGCTGGAGCGGCAGTACCCAGTCAAGGTGTTCAGTCTGCCCAGCGTCGATCACCCGCAGTACGGCCGCCACATCGAGCTGGGTGTCAAAGGCGACCCGGCGCAGGTCGCACCGGCGTACGTACACCTGTTGCAGGCTTTGCAAAACGCCCAACTGTCATTGGGCCCTGAATTGGTGCGAAGCTAAATTAGCACCAAAATAGTGCACGTTGATTTTTCCAAGTTGGTGCGTGAATCAGCAGGCTTTCGCGCCTAGGGGCATCACTTTGATTTCCCGTCCGAAAAAATAGCCCAATCTCAGGGCAAAATACGCAACTCGTTAAAAATTTCTTTGGTGCATTTTTTGGCATAAAAGCTGCATTGAAGTGAGGGTAGTTCTTTCCATAACCGTGTAACAGGAGTATTTGATGGCCAAGACCGTCGCAGACGTGATGAAGATGGTGAAAGAGAACGAAGTCAAGTTTGTTGACTTCCGCTTCACCGATACCCGCGGCAAGCAGCAGCACACCACTGTGCCTGTTTCCCACTTTGACGAAGACAAGTTCGCATCCGGCCACGCATTCGACGGATCTTCCATCGCTGGCTGGAAGGGCATTGAAGCCTCCGACATGCTGTTGGTACCCGATCCCAACACCGCCAACATCGACCCCTTCTTTGAAGAAACCACCCTCATCATGAACTGTGATGTGGTGGAACCTGCAGACGGCAAGTCGTATGACCGCGACCCCCGTTCTATCGCCAAGCGCGCTGAAGCCTACTTGAAGGCTTCCGGCATGGGCGACACGGCCTACTTCGGCCCAGAGCCAGAATTCTTCATCTTTGATGGCGTCCGTTGGAGCACTGAGCCTAACAACACCTTCTACGAAATCGACGAATACGAAGCGCCCTGGAACACCGGTTCCAAGCTCGAAGGCGGCAACCGCGGCCACCGTCCCACCGTCAAGGGTGGTTACTTTCCGGTGCCTCCCGTTGACAGCACGCAAGACATGCGCGCCGAGATGTCCCTGATCCTCGAATCCCTGGGCATCCCGGTTGAAGTGTTCCACCACGAAGTGGCGGGCGCGGGCCAGAACGAAATCGGCACCCGTTTCAGCACATTGGTTGAGCGCGCTGACTGGACCATGCTGCAAAAGTACGTGATTCACAACGTGGCCAACGCTTACGGTAAAACGGCAACGTTCATGCCTAAGCCTTACCACGGGGACAACGGTTCCGGCATGCACGTGCACCAGTCTGTGTGGAAAGACGGCAAGAACCTGTTTGCTGGCGACGGCTATGCAGGTTTGAGCGATTTCGCCCTGTACTACATCGGCGGCATTATCAAGCACGCACGTGCCCTGAACGCCATCACCAACCCAGGCACCAACAGCTACAAGCGTTTGGTTCCTCACTTCGAAGCACCGGTCAAGTTGGCTTACTCTGCCAAAAACCGTTCTGCCTCGATCCGCATTCCTTTCGTGGCAAACCCCAAAGGCCGCCGCGTGGAAGCCCGTTTCCCTGATCCATTGATGAACCCTTACCTCGGCTTTGCAGCCTTGTTGATGGCAGGTCTGGATGGCGTGGAAAACAAGATCCATCCTGGCGAAGCAGCCACCAAAGACTTGTACCATTTGCCTCCCGAGGAAGATGCAAAAATCCCAACCGTGTGCCACAGCTTGGATCAAGCCTTGGAGCACTTGGACAAAGACCGCGCGTTCTTGACCAAGGGTGGCGTGTTCACTGACAGCATGATCGATGCCTACATCGACCTCAAAATGCAAGAAGTGACCCGCTACCGCATGTCGGTGCACCCTGTCGAATTCGACATGTACTTCTCCCTGTAAGGGACGCTGCCTTCGTGGCAGTGGCACAATCGAAAGGACGGCGCAGGCCGTCCTTTTTTTTGGCGCATACTGACTGCATGGCCTCAACTTTTCCGGGGCGGACTTCGCATGAAAACTGTTTACTTTTCTATTCTGTTGGTTTTGGCGTGCACCTCGGGCGCACAAGCGCAGGAGCGTATCTACCGCTGCGGCAACGAATACACCAACACGGTTTCGGACGCACAAGCCAAAAATTGCAAACTTATCTCAGGCGGTAATGTCACGGTGGTGCAGGCGCAAAAGCCTGCCTCCGGCGGCAACAAAAGCGCGTCGCCTGCAACGCCTTCGCAGCGTGTGGATGCAGGTGACCAACGTGCCAAAGATTCCGATGCCCGCCTGATTCTGGAGTCCGAGCTGAAAAAAGCCGAAGCCCGTCAGGTCGAGTTGCAGAAGGAATACAACAACGGCGAGCCTGACAAACAAGGCGGTGAGGCGCGCAACAACCAGAAGTACCTGGATCGCGTGGCAGAGCTCAAAGCCAGCTTGGCGCGCAACGAAAGCGATATCGCTGGCATTCGCCGTGAGCTCGGTCGCGTGCCTTCGTCCACGTCGGCCGCCAGCCGGTAACTGGTTTGAGCGGCCTGGGCGTGACGTTGTCAAATTCTGCAGTCGTCGGGCGCTTTCAGTCTTTCGACCTTCTGGCCAGCCTGGTGGCGGTGGTGCATGGCGACGGTTCGGTGGTGTTTTCCAATACCGCGCTGGAAGACGTACTCGGTACGTCGCGCCGCATGATTGTGGGCACGCTGTTTGGTGATGCATTTACCGAGCCCTCGCAATTGCAAAATGCGCTGGACGGTGCCACTGAAAACGAATTTTCGGCACTGCGCTACGATGCTTGGCTCAAGCGCATTGGGCAAGAGCCCATGCCGGTGCACGTCATCATCACGCGGCCCGAACACTCCGATGAAATCATTGTCGAGATGGTTCCGCTGGAGCAGCAAACCCGCCAGGACCGCGAAGAGCGGCTGGCCGAGCAGGCGCAAACCAACAAAGAGTTGATTCGCAACCTGGCCCACGAGATCAAAAACCCCTTGGGTGGTATTCGCGGCGCGGCGCAGCTGTTGGAAATGGAGATGGGCGCGTCGCCCGATCTCACTGAATACACCCAGGTCATCATCCGTGAGGCGGACCGCCTGCAGAGCCTGGTCGACCGCCTACTGGCACCGCACCGCAGGCCGCACATGGTGGGCGATGTCAATATCCACGAGGTGTGTGAGCGGGTGCGCTCGCTCATCCTGGCCGAGTTCCCCAAAGGTTTGCGCGTGGTGCGTGACTACGACACCTCGATCCCTGAGTTTCGCGGTGACCGCGAACAGCTCATTCAAACCGTGCTCAACATTGCGCATAACGCCTGCCAGGCGCTGGCTGATCGCATTGCCGCGGGCGATGCGAACCTCACTTTCAAGACCCGTGTGGCCCGACAAGTGACATTTGGTAAACAGCGCTACCGGTTGGCATTGGAATTGCATGTCATGGATAACGGACCTGGTGTGCCAGATTCGATCAAAGACCGTATTTTTTACCCGCTGGTGTCGGGCAGAGAAGGCGGCTCGGGGCTGGGGCTGACATTGGCGCAAACCTTTGTTCAGCAACACCACGGTTTGATCGAGGTCGACAGTGTGCCAGGCCGTACGGATTTCAAAATTTTGATTCCGCTTCCGTAACGTGTAAGACCAAGGGACAAGCAAAACATGAAGCCGATTTGGATCGTAGATGATGACCAGTCCATCCGCTTCGTACTGGAGAAGGCGCTGCTGCGCGAGCATCTGCCGACGCGCAGCTTTTCCAACCCGCGCGATGTGCTGGCCGCACTTAGCACCGCCTCGGATGAAGATGGCCCGCAAATTCTGGTGAGCGATATTCGCATGCCCGGCGGCTCTGGGCTTGATTTGCTGGAAAAAGTCAAAGCCAAGCACCCCGGGTTGCCCGTCATCATCATGACGGCTTTCTCGGACTTGGACAGCGCCGTGAGTGCTTTCCAGGGCGGCGCGTTTGAGTACCTACCCAAGCCTTTTGACTTGCCCAAAGCTGTGGAGCTGATTCGCCGTGCGGTAGAAGAAAGCCAGCGCGAAGAAGTGGCCGAAGAACGCATGGCCGAGGCGCCCGAAATGCTGGGCCAGGCACCGGCCATGCAAGACGTGTTCCGTGCCATTGGCCGCCTGAGCCAAAGCAACGTCACCGTCATGATCACCGGCGAGTCGGGTTCTGGCAAAGAGCTGGTGGCCCGCGCCTTGCACAAGCATTCACAGCGCGCCAATGGCCCGTTTGTGGCCATCAACACGGCGGCTATTCCCAAAGACCTGCTGGAGTCCGAGCTGTTCGGCCATGAGCGCGGCGCCTTCACCGGCGCGGTGAAGAAGCGCGACGGCCGTTTCAAGATGGCGGATGGCGGCACGCTGCTGCTCGACGAGGTGGCCGAGGTGTCGCTCGCCGCCCAGGCCAAGCTGCTGCGCGTTCTGCAGGAAGGGACCATCGAGCCGGTGGGAACCAGCACCTCGATCCTCGTCGATGTGCGTATCTTGTCAGCGACCCATCAGAACCTGAGAAAGAGAGTCG
>JBEEJM010000115.1:0-9199 GCA_041169205.1 Pseudomonadota bacterium
GTCACCGCGGAAGACCACGCTATTTTGAGCAGTTTGGGTGCTGATTTGAAGTTCGTGTTCATCACATCTGCTATCACTTTAGTAGCTGGTGACGCACTATCTGCGGGGGTTAGTGCCTCAAATGGCATTAAATGCGAGCGCTGCTGGCATTACACCAGCGATGTCGGAACCGTCGCCAGCCATCCCACCTTGTGCGGCCGCTGCGTCACCAATCTGGATGGTGCGGGCGAAAAGAGAACGTTCGCCTGATGGCACGCGGCGCAAGAAGCAACACCTTCGGGAGTAGCGGCGGCGGCATGCTGCAATGGCTGGGCTTGGCCTTCATCCTGCTGCTGGCCGATCAGTTCACCAAGGTGCTGATCGTCGGCTACTACCACCTGGGTGACAGCACCACCGTCACCAGTTTTTTCAATGTGGTGCGGGTGCACAACAGCGGCGCGGCGTTCTCATTTCTGGCGGGGGCATCGGGCTGGCAACGGTGGTTTTTTACCGTGCTGGGCTGCGTGGCGGCGGTGGTGATTGTGTGGCTGCTCAAGTCGCATCCGGGGCAAAAGCTGTTCAGCTTTGCCCTGGCCTGCATTTTGAGCGGTGCCCTGGGCAATGTGATTGACCGCATGGTGCACGGCTACGTGGTGGACTTTCTCGACTTCCACTGGCACGGCATGCACTTCCCGGCCTTTAACGTGGCCGACAGCGCCATCAGCATCGGTGCGGCCTGCCTGATTCTGGATGAGCTGCTGCGTGTCAGAAAAACGTAGGCGATGCCTACAACCACCGCACCTCTGTCGCCAGCAAATAGCCCGCACCGTAAACCGTACGGATAGTCTTCGGGCTTTGGGGATCGGATTCAAGTTTTCGACGAAGTCGCGAGACCCGCACATCAACACCCCGGTCCAATGCCGACAGGTCGCGATCGCCGCACAACTGCTCACGCGCCAGAATGCGGTTGGGGCGCTGCAAAAACTGCAGCAGCATGCGCGCCTCACCCGCGCTGATGGTCCATTCTTGCCCACTGGGGGATACCAGCAGATTCGAATCTGCACGAAAGTGCCAGCCACCGAACTCGGCGTGTTGTGAACGCACTGGCGTCTGGGAACTACGGGATTTGTCTTGGCGCCGCAGCACACTGCGGGCTCTGGCCACCAACTCGCGGGGCTCAAAGGGTTTGACCACATAGTCGTCAGCCCCCAACTCCAATCCCATCACCCGGTCACTCAGGTAACCCCGCCCTGTCAGCACAATGACACCGCACACAAACCGCGCCTGAAGGTCGCGTACCACGTCCATGCCATCGGCATCGGGCAAACCCAAATCCACGATGCACAGGTCAGGTACACGTACCAACAACAGGCGCTGCAAGGCAGCGGCAGTGTGGCACTCAAAGGCCTCAAAGCCAAACTCTCGCAGGGTGACGCAAACCAAGCGACAAACATCGACATCGTCGTCCAGCACGTAAACGCAGCGTGCGCCTTCCGGTTGGTGAAACAGCTCCCGGCTCATGCGCACAAACCGTCCAAAGTCGACTGCAACTCCAGCGCGGTAAATGGTTTTTTCAACACGGGGAGATCTCCCCCCACCTTGGGCGCTGCCACCTCCTCGGTTGAATAGCCACTGATCAACAACAACTTGACGTGGGGCGCCCTCAGGCGCGCTTCCAGGCACAGGGTGCGGCCGTCCATACCGCCAGGCATGACCATGTCAGAGATCAGAATGCCCACCGTGGGGACATTCGCCAACAGCAGCAACGCGTCTGCCGCGTGATCAGCCTCCATCACCGGGTAACCCAGCCCCACCAGTTGAAGGCGAATGACGCGGCGTACATCCAGGTCATCTTCCACCAACAGTACCAATGGGCGTTCGACGCTGGACTGGTTCGTGCGCGCAGGCGCATCCGTGAACGGAACAGCATCAAAATCTTCCGCCGTACAGGGCAGCACCAAAGTCACCGCGCAGCCTTCACCTAACGCACTCTGAATGCGCAGGCCGCCGCCGGACTGTTTGGCAAAGCCATAGACCATGGACAAACCCAGACCGCTGCCTGCGCCAAACCGCTTGGTGGTGAAAAAAGGTTCCGAGGCCCGTGCCTGGGTGGCGGCATCCATGCCGGTTCCGGTGTCCGACACGGTCAGGGCCACGTAGCAACCAGGCACCACGTCAAAATCAGCCACCTGGCCGGCACTCAACACCAAACGCGTTGCCCGAACGAGGAGCTGTCCGCCATCGGGCATGGCATCGCGCGCGTTGAGTGCCAGGTTGAGCAAGGCATTCTCAAGCTGCTGGGCATCGGTCATGGCAAAGAGCGGTTCGTCCAGCGCGGTGGTGCTCACCGCGATGTTGGCGGGCAGCGTGCGCTGGAGCAGGCTTAGCGTGTCTTCCACGAGATCGGCAATATTGACAGCCCTTGGCAACAGCGGCTGCCTGCGCGCAAAGGCCAGCAAACGCTTGATCAGCGAGGCACCCCTTCGGGAGGCTTTCAGCGCCGGCACCACGTACTCGCCAATGTCGGAATCGTCCGGGTAGCGCTCGTGCAGGGTGACCAGGTTACCGATGACCACCGTGAGCAAGTTATTGAAGTCGTGCGCCAATCCCCCCGTGAGTTGGCCTACGGCCTCCATTTTTTGCGCATGCACCAACGCAGCCTGTGCGTTTTTGAGATCGGTGATATTGACCGACAGAATAAAGCACCCCAGCACCTGGCCCTGCGCATCCCGCTCTGGCACCAGTTCGCTGCGGGCATACACCACCCGTCCGCCGGGATGGCGCATGGCGTATTCGTAACTGACACTGTGGCCCTGCAGCGCTTGGTGCACATGGCGAGAAATGTCGGTGTAGACCTCGTCCCCGGTCACCGCCCGAATGGTACGCCCCAGCACTTCTTCTTTGCTGCAACCAAACCACTCTGCGTAGCCCTTGTTGGCGTAGCGATAAATTTCCTGGTTGTCAAAGTAGCCAATCAGCGCGGGCACGGTGTCGGTAATGAGCCGCAAGTTCTCTTCGCTGCGCCGCAAGGCCGTCGTAATGCGCTGGTTGGCGTCGTCTGCCACCAGGAGTCGCTGGTTGGTGGCTTGCAGCTCAGCGGTGCGCTCGGTCACACGGCTTTCCAACGCAGTGTTTTGTTCTTGAATCTGCTGCTCGAAACGGCGACTGGCGGTGATGTCGGTGTACAGCGTAACGAAACCGTTATGGGGTAAGGGCTCACCCCGCACGGCCAAAATCTGTCCCCCTGGGCGGTCACGTTCGGTGTAATGGGCGGTAAAGCTGCGCGCCAGGTGCATGCGCTCGGTCACCAGTTCATCCACATCCCCCGCACCGTATTCGCCACGCTCCGCGTTAAAGCGAATGAATGACTCAAACGTAGCGCCCACAAATGCCATGTCTTCCGGAAAATCAAGCAGCCGCAAAAAGGCCTTGTTCCAGGCCACGATATTGAGACTGCTGTCAATCACCGTCAGCCCCTGATCAAGCAGATCCAGTCCGGCCTGCAGCAACTCGTGCCGGTAGTGTGTTTGCAGGGGGTCAGTGGGTTGTGAAAGGGGCATGCGGAGCAGACATCGGCGTTGGATTTCCATTTTAGGGCGGCCACACCTGCCACGCACACGCTGCAATCATTCGATACATTTGCGCCGAAATTTAGCAACAGTCGGCTGCCATCATCCGGGCCACAAACAGCTGCCAGGGCCTGACCCGCCCGCACCAAGCGCACAACGGAGCATTCCACCTATGTCTGAAGACCTCATTTTGCAAACCCACGGGCTCACCAAAGAGTTCAAGGGGTTTGCCGCCGTGCAAAACGTGGACCTCAAGGTCAAACGCGGCAATATTCACGCCCTTATTGGCCCCAACGGCGCAGGGAAAACCACCGTTTTCAATCTGTTGACCAAGTTTTTGCAGCCCACCCAGGGCACGATTTTGTTCAACGACATCGACATCACCCGCGAGGAGCCGGCACAAATTGCCCGCCGGGGTGTGGTGCGTTCGTTCCAGATTTCGGCCACCTTCCCGCACCTGAGCGTGATGGAAAACGTGCGCATCGCCCTGCAACGCAAGCTGGGCACCTCGTTTCACTTCTGGAGCCCGCAGTCCACCCTGAATGTGCTCAACGACCGGGCGGTTGAACTGCTCGAATCCGTGGACCTGGGTGCCTACATTGATACCCAGACCGTCGAGCTGCCTTATGGCCGCAAACGCGCATTGGAGATTGCCACCACGCTGGCCTTAGAGCCCGAACTGATGCTGTTGGACGAGCCGACCCAAGGCATGGGCCACGAGGACGTGGACCTGGTGGTGGAGCTGATTCGCAAGGTATCCAAAGGGCGCACCATTTTGATGGTGGAGCACAACCTGTCGGTGGTCGAAACACTGAGCAACGTCATCACCGTGCTGCAACGCGGGTCGATTCTGGCCGAAGGCACGTACGACGTGGTGTCCAAAGACCCCCGTGTGCTGGAAGCCTATGTAGGAGTAGAAGCATGAACAGCGCCTTCCAACGCACCGGCGAGTTGCTGCGCCTGACCAACCTGCATTCGTTTTACGGCGAATCACACATCCTGCACGGCATTGACCTGACCATCAACCACGGCGAACTCGTGACACTGCTGGGGCGCAACGGCAGCGGCCGCTCCACCACGCTCAAATCCATTCTGGGTTTGGTGGGCCGCCGTACCGGGCAGATCATGCTCAACGGCGAAGACATCAAAGGCATGTCCTCGCACCGCATTGCCCGCCTGGGCGTGGGCTACTGCCCTGAAGAACGCGGTATTTTTTCTGGCCTCACCACCGAAGAAAACCTGATGCTACCCCCCACCGTGGCCTCGGGCGGAATGACGCTGGAAGAAATTTACGAAATATTCCCGAACCTGTACGAACGCCGCAACAGCCCTGGCACGCGCCTCTCGGGCGGCGAGCAACAAATGTTGGCCATGGCGCGCATTTTGCGCACCGGCGCCAAATTGCTGTTGCTGGATGAGATCACCGAAGGCCTGGCCCCGGTGATCGTCAAAAAGCTCGGCGAAGTCATTCGCCTGCTCAAAACACGCGGCTACACCATTGTGCTGGTGGAGCAAAACTTCCGCTTTGCCGCACCGCTGGCGGACCGCCACATCGTGCTTGAGCACGGTCGCATTGTGGCCACGGTGACCAAAGAAGAGCTTCCGTCCAAAACCGACCTGCTGCACGAGCTGCTGGGCGTTTAACAAATCCGATTCCGACCTGCCTTTATTCAAACCCTACCAGGAGACACCATGAAACTAAAACCCTTTATTCAAACCCTCGGCCTCGCCCTCGCCGCTCTGGGCACTGCCCACGCACAAATTTCGGATGGTGTCGTCAAGATCGGCGTCTTGACCGACCTGTCCGGCGTTTACTCTGACGTGGCGGGCAAAGGTACCGTGGTCGCCACCGAAATGGCGATTGCCGATTTCATGGAAAAAGAGAAGCCCACGTTCAAAATTGAAGTGGTGTCTGCCGATCACCAGAACAAAGGTGACATCGCCGCCAACAAGGCGCGCGAGTGGTTTGAACGTGACGGCGTCGACGTGGTCTCTGAGCTGGTCACCACCTCGGTCGCGCTGGCAGTCATGAAAATCGCCAAGGAAAAAAACCGTATCGCCCTCGTTTCAGGTGCAGCGTCTACGCTGATCACCAACAAAGAATGCAACGATGTGACGGTCCAGTGGACCTATGACACCTACGCAGTGGCCAACGGCACGGCCAAGGCGGTGGTCAAGCAAGGCGGCAAGAAATGGTTCTTTTTGACCGCTGACTACGCCTTTGGTCACTCGCTGGAAAAAGACGCGGGCGATGTCGTCAAGGCCAACGGTGGTGAGGTGGTGGGCTCGGTGCGTCACCCCTTCCCTGGCTCTGACTTTTCTTCCTACCTGCTCAAAGCCCAGGCTTCAGGTGCACAGATCATTGGTCTTGCCAATGCCGGTGGCGACACCATCAACTCCATCAAGCAGGCGGCTGAATTTGGCATTACCCAAAAGCAGCAACTCGCGGGCTTGTTGATGTTCATCACCGACATTCACTCCCTGGGCCTCAAGGCGACCCAGAACATGTACTTGACTGAAGGCTTCTACTGGGACCTGAACGAAGAAACCCGTGCCTGGTCCAAGCGCTTCTTTGAGAAGACCAAACGCATGCCCACCATGGTGCAAGCGGGCCAGTACTCGTCCATCATGCATTACCTCAAAGCGGTCAAGACCCTGAACACCGATGACACGGCCAAGGTCATGGCGCAAATGAAGAAGACGCCGATCAACGACTTCTTCGCCAAGAACGGCACGATCCGCGTGGATGGCCGCATGGTGCATGACATGTACCTGCTGCAAGTCAAAAAACCGGCTGAGTCCAAAACGCCATGGGACTACTACAACGTGCGGGCCACGATTCCAGCCGCAGAGGCCTTCCAGCCTTTGTCGGCATCGACCTGCCCTTTGGTGAAAAAGTAAGTTAACCGGATCAGGAGTTGCAATGGAAATCTTCGGCATATCGTCCCAAGCCCTATTGGGTCAGCTATTTCTGGGGCTGATCAACGGCTCGTTTTACGCCGTACTGAGCTTGGGACTGGCGATTATTTTCGGCCTCCTGAATATCATCAACTTCTCGCACGGCGCGCTCTACATGATGGGCGCGTTCGTGTCGTGGATTGGACTGACCCAGTTTGGCATGAGCTACTGGGCGTCTCTGGTGCTCACCCCCGTGATCGTGGGGGTGCTGGGCATCGTGATTGAGCGCCTGCTGCTACGCCATCTCTACCAGCTAGACCACCTCTACAGCCTATTGCTCACCTTTGGGCTGGCATTGATTGCCGAGGGTGTGTTTCGCAATTTGTACGGAATCTCCGGTGAAACCTACGAGGTGCCCGAGCTGCTGCAAGGCGGTATTGACCTCGGCTTTATGTACTTGCCGCTGTACCGCGGCTGGGTCGTTCTTGCCGCGTTAAGTGTCTGTGCCGTTACCTGGTACACCATTGAGAAAACCAGCCTGGGTGCCACCTTGCGTGCCGCCACTGAAAAGCCGGAACTGGTGCAGGCCCTGGGCATCAACGTGCCGGTGCTGGTCACCGCCACCTACGGCGTAGGCGTGGCCCTGGCCGCCTTTGCCGGTGTGCTGGCCGCCCCCGTGGTGCAGGTCAATCCGCTGATGGGGTCCAACCTGATCATTGTGGTGTTTGCCGTGGTGGTGATTGGTGGCATGGGCTCGATTTTGGGCTCCATCATCACCGGCCTGGGTCTGGGCATTGTCGAAGGCCTGACCAAAGTGATTTACCCCGAAGCCTCTGCGGTGGTGATTTTCGTGATCATGGTGGTGGTTTTGCTGCTGCGCCCCGCCGGTCTATTCGGCAAACAGGCCTGAGCGCCGCCCAACCTTGCTCGAAGGAAATTTGATGAAATCCAAATACGCTGCCAACTCGGCCGCCGAATCGCGGCGCACCGTGTTGATGTTTGTGGCCTTGCTGGTGGTGGGCGTGCTGGCCCCTTTCACGCTGTACCCCACGTTTTTGATGAATGTGCTTTGCTTTGCCTTGTTTGCCAGCGCTTTCAACCTGCTGCTTGGCTATGTCGGCTTGCTGTCGTTTGGCCACGCGGCCTTCTTTGGCGGCGCGGCCTATGTGTGCGGTTATCTGTGCAAAGAGCTGGGTTGGTCGCCCGAGACTGGTGTTCTGGCGGGTACGCTTGCCGCCGCCATCATGGGCTGGGCTTTTGGGGCCATCGCCATCAAACGCTCGGGCATTTACTTTGCCATGATCACTCTGGCGCTGGCACAGCTGGTGTTCTTTCTGGCCTTGCAACTGCCCTTCACCGGGGGTGAAGACGGCTTGCAAGGCATTCCGCGCGGCAAGCTGCTGGGTCTGTTTGACCTGTCGGACAACATGGCCATGTACTTCTTTGTGTTGGGCGTGTTCATGGCGGGTTTTGCCCTGATCTACCGCACCATTCACTCGCCCTTTGGTCAGATCCTGAAGGCCATTCGTGAAAACGAACCCCGTGCCATCTCGCTCGGCTATGACGTTCACCGCTACAAACTGCTCGCCTTCGTGATCTCGGCCTCTTTGGCTGGTATGGCTGGCGCGACCAAAGCGCTGGTGTTTCAGCTGACCTCGCTCACCGACGCGCATTGGCATATGTCGGGCGAAGTGGTGTTGATGACCCTGCTGGGCGGCCTGGGCACCATTCTGGGGCCCGCTGTCGGTGCGACCACCATCGTGACACTGCAAACCCAACTCGCCGACAAGGTGGGTTCGTGGGTCACCGTCATCATTGGTGTCATTTTTGTGGTGTGCGTCTTGGCTTTTAGACGCGGAATCGTCGGCGAGTTGACGGCTTTGCGCCAACGTGCAACTGGAAGTCACTCCTAAATTCATAGCTGCATACGCAGTATTTTCGGGGGCTGCGGCCAGTTTTACTCAAAAAACCATGACCAACGAAGAAATCTTGGCGCAATACGGCCCCCGTGAATCCATGGAATACGACGTCGTGGTCGTTGGCGGCGGCCCCGGGGGTCTGGCCACCGCCATCCGCCTAAAGCAACTTGCTGCCGAGAAAGGCACCGATGTCTCCGTGGTCGTGCTGGAAAAAGGCTCCGAGCCCGGTGCCCACATCCTGTCGGGGGCCATCATGGACCCCAAGGCGCTGACCGAACTCTTCCCCAACTGGAAAGAACTCGGGGCCCCCTTGACCCAGCCGGTCACCGACGATGCCTATATCTTCCTGAGCGAAACGTCTGGCTTCCGTGTGCCCAACCTGCTGCTGCCGCCCTTCGCGCACAACCACGGCAACTACATCGTCAGCCTGGGTGCAGTCACCCAATGGCTGGCTGCGCAGGCCGAAGACTTGGGTGTAGAAATCTTCCCCGGCTTCACGGCGGCCGAAGTGCTGTACACGGATGGTTCCGAGAACGGGGGCATTCCTGCGGTCCGGGGCGTTGCCACCGGCAACCAAGGTGTCGGCAAAGACGGTGAACCCATGGAGAGCTTCCAGCTGGGCATGGAGCTGCTGGGCAAGTACACCGTGTTTGCCGAAGGCGCACGCGGTCACCTGGGCAAGCAACTGATTGCCAAGTACCAGCTCGACGCCGGGCGTGACCCGCAAAGCTTTGGCCTGGGTATCAAAGAGCTGTGGGAGATTGACCCCAGCCGCCACCAGCCCGGCTTTGTGATGCACACCGCCGGTTGGCCGATGGAGAGTGACACCTATGG
>JBEEJM010000116.1:0-6538 GCA_041169205.1 Pseudomonadota bacterium
CACCAAAGAAGGCGCACCTCGCAACTACCGCACGGCGTACGAGCTGCCGCAAATGCTGGACACCTCGCAAAGCGAAGCCAAGCTGGAAAACGGCGTTTTGACGCTTACGCTTGCAAAAAAAGTGCCAGTGAAAAACGTCACCGAACTCACCATTCAGTAAAGCAACCAGGCTGATAATGCTATTATTTTAATAGCTGCCTACGCATATTCCGCGGCGGCTAGCAGCCTGTTTTATATCAAATTCAGCGGCCAGCGCGGCTTCACGTCAAAGGCGTACGTCGTGCTGGCTTGTTGAATGCCACTTTGCAGCCGCATAGCGGCGGCCATGGCGATCATGGCGCCGTTGTCGGTGCACAAATGCAGCTCGGGGTAATGCACGCGCACACCGCGTTTGGCGCAGGCCGCATCCAGCTGCGCGCGCAAGTCGCGATTGGCGCCTACGCCGCCCGCCACCACCAGTCGATTGAGCCCGGTTTCCTTGAGCGCTGTCATCGATTTTTTCAGCAGCACCTCCACAATCGCCGCCTGGGTCGATGCCGCCAAATCGGCCTGTGCCTGGCGTGGCAAGTCTTCAAACCGCGCCACCCCACCCGCAGCCACCATGCGCTGCGACTGCACCAACACGGCAGTCTTCAAACCCGCGAACGAAAAATCGAGGTTGCCGCTGTGCATCAGCGGGCGCGGCAAGGCATACGCCTTCGGGTTGCCCTCCAGAGCCAGCTTGGCCAAATGCGGGCCGCCCGGGTATGGCAAGCCCATCAGCTTGGCCGACTTGTCAAATGCCTCACCGGCCGCGTCGTCAATGGTTTCACCCAAAATTTCGTAGCGCCCTACTCCGTCCACCCGCATCAGCTGCGTATGGCCGCCCGACACCAGCAGCGCCACAAACGGAAACTCCGGCGGGTCGGCACTCAGAAACGGCGACAGCAAGTGTCCCTCCAGGTGGTGCACGCCCAGCACCGGCTTGGCCAGCGCAGCGCCCAACGCGCACGCCACGCCTGCGCCCACCAGCAAGGCCCCCGCCAAACCCGGGCCCCGGGTGTAAGCCACCACGTCCACCTCGGCCAGCGTTTTCCCGGCGGCGGTCAACACTTCTTGCGCCAGCGGAATGGCCCGGCGAATGTGGTCACGGCTGGCCAGTTCGGGCACCACGCCGCCAAACGCCTGGTGCATTGCAATCTGGCTGTACAGCGCGTGCGACAGCAGTTCGGGCACGCCGCGCTCCCGCGTGCGCACCAGCGCTACGCCAGTTTCATCGCAAGACGATTCGAACCCCAAAACTAATGTGTTGTGCACCATAGGGCGCAGAGTTTAGAGTACGGCCATGATTACCCAACTTGCCATCAGCGACCACGACATTGCCGATCTCGAGCGCGCCACGCTGGACGCTGTGGTGCCCCACGCCCTGGAAACCCTGCCTGGCTGGCTATTGCCATTTGATACATCCACCATTGGCCGCGCCAAGAGCGCTGTGCCGCTCAGCCACCAGCTGCAAGACGCCGACATCGTGCACGCCATTGCCGACCGCTACGCCGTGCATGGCCTGTCTGCGGCATTCCGCGTGGCCGATGTGGCCGCCCTTTCCAACCTGCACCGCGAACTCCACGGCATTGGCTGCCAGCCCGAACAGGCCACCCTGGTGCAAATAGGCTCTGCGCAACGCCTGCTACAGGTATTCGGCACTGGCCGCGGCACGCTGAACACCCAACCCACCGCCGCCTGGTCCGATGTGTACGTGGCCCCGGGCTTTGACGCGGTAGACGGCGCGCACCGCGTGCACGCCCTGAGCCGCAGTCCGCATGTGGTCTACGCCAGCCTAGCCGATGCAGAAGGCCCGGTTGCCGCGGGCACGGCATCGTTCAGCCACGGCTGGGCCAGCGTGCATGGCATGCGCACGGTAGATCGCTGCCGTGGGCAAGGCTTGGCGGGCCAGCTGCTGGCCACGCTGGCGCAGGAAGCCCTGGCGCGCGGGCTGGACCGCGTGTTTTTGCAAGTCGACGAGACCAACACCGCCGCCCTGGCCCTGTACCAACGGGCCGGCTTTGCAACCGCGTGGCGCTACCACTACTGGCGCCACGCCAGCCCTTCAGCGCATTCATAGCAGGGTTTCCACCAATCTTGGCGCGAATTTTGCATGGCCTTTGCCATGTCTGAACCGCTGCGTATCGTTGTTATTTCTGCTGATCTGGTCGTCACCGACCCACAAGACACGCACGCCACCCTGCAAGCCGAACGCTCGCGCAGTCTGCGCATTGGTCTGCTGGAAAACGGCTTCAATCTGGTCGCGTCATTGCCCGCCGACGTTTTTTTGACGGAGCGCCTGGCGCAATTGCAACCCGACCTGATCATTGTGGACGCCGAAAGCGAAGCCCGCGATGCCCTGGAACACGTGGTCATGGCCACCCGCGACGAGCGCCGCCCCATCGTCATGTTCACCAACGACCCCAACAGCGACAACGCCCGCGCGGCCGTGGCTGCCGGGGTGTCGGCCTACATCGTCGCAGGGTTACACGCCGAACGCATTCGCCCCATTTTGGATGTCGCGCTGGCCCGTTTTGAGCAGGAGCAGGCCTTGCGCCAAGAGCTGGAGGCCACCCGCAACGAACTGGTAGAACTCAGCACCGAGCTCAAAGACCGCAAAACCATAGACCGCGCCAAAACCTTGCTGATGGAGCGCCAAAAGCTCACCGAGAACGACGCCTATGCCCGCCTGCGCAAAGCGGCTATGGACAAAAACCTGAAGCTGGTGGACGTCGCGCAGCGCATGCTGGATGTGGCGGATTTGCTGGGCTAAGCCTCCATCGCGTCCGCAAATGCCGCCAGGCGATCGAGGTCCGGAATTTCCACTGCGCTGTAGCCGCACACCAACAGACCCTTTTGTTCCAGAACACCAATCAGTTCATTGGCGGTCTGCCGGGAGCACCGCGCCAGAATCGCCAAACGCGCCTGCGTGACATGCAGCTTTGCGCTACCGACGACCAGTTGTTGTTCACGCGCCAGGATGTGTAGCAACTTGGCAAGCCGTTGCACCGGCCCGACCAACACCGACTGTCCCGTCCACTCGATCAGCAAACGCATGCGCCGCCCGATCTGGCGAATGATCACAGGATAGATTTGGGGATACCGTTCGCACAATGCGCGCACCTCCGCAACCGGCAGCGTGATAAACGTCGCCGACGCACTGCTGTAAAAATAATTGTCTGGTGGCTGCTCCATGAAGCAGGCCAACCAGGTAGCCCAACCTCCGGCGGTGATGTAACCCACCACAAATTCCGCACCATCAGAATTTCTGGCGATGACCTCAACGTGGCCCTTCACCACCAGGCGCAAGTAAGCCGGCTGCTCTCCTGCCGCACTCAACAGCGTCGCCACCTTGAAATGTTCGACCCGCGCCATCCGGCTAGCGGCCTCCAGCGCGTCATTGCCCGCGACACCAAAGGCACTGGACTGCAAGAGTGCGCTCAAATCCAGCGCCGAACTAGGGTTTGTCATAGGTTGGTTTGGTGTGATATGTCGGCCAGCCGACAGTCGAAATACATGGCATCTCAGAGAATAAAGGTTCGCTGTGCGTGGGCATTCGACCACCAAGTTCCACCTCTAAATCACTACGCCCCATGAGCCTCATTCTCTACGCGATTCCATTCTTCCTGGTCCTGATGGGGATTGAAATCTTGTTCGCCAAGAAACAGGGGAAAGCGATCTACCGTTTTCACGATGCCGTCACCAGCCTCAACATTGGTTTCGTCAGTGAGACCATTCGCTCGCTGGCAAAGCTGATGTCGATCGCCGTCTATGCGCTGATGGTGGACCAGGTCGCATCTTTCACATGGGACGTCCATCATCCTGCTGTCTGGATCGTGGCGTTTTTTATGTACGACTTTTTCTACTACTGGGCGCACCGTAGCGGGCACGAGGTCAACTTGTTGTGGGCATCGCATGTGGTGCACCATTCAAGTGAAGACTTCAATCTGGCCACGGCGTTTCGCCAGTCATGGAGCAATCAGTTCTTCTACTGGCTGTTCTATTTGCCAATGGCCATTCTCGGGATACCTGTCATGGTGTTTGCCATCACGGCCTTGATGAGCGCTGTTTACCAGTTCTGGGTACACACCCAGCTGATCCGCAAGATGGGTTGGGCTGATCATGTATTGGTAACGCCCGCCAACCACCGAGTGCACCACGGACGCAACCCCTATTGCATTGACCAGAACTACGGGGGAACGCTCATCCTCTGGGATCGCCTATTTGGCACCTATGCCGCGGAGAGAGACGACGAACCCGTGGTCTACGGCACGTTAACACCACTCAACAGCTGGAGCCCCGTGTGGGGCAACGTCAAGAATTTCGCAGACATTTACCGCGATGCTCTTGCCATGCCCGGCTGGCGCAATAAGCTCATGGTGGTATTTGCGCCCCCCGGTTGGACGCCCGCAGATAAAACTGTCAAGCCCGAAGTTGCACTGGATGCCCCACTATTTGAAACTCCATCGACCCGATGGCAAAAAATCTATGGCGCTGTTGCAACGGCCACCCTACTTGGCCTGGTGCTTGACCTTATGACGTCGGCCGCAGATCTGAGCATGCCTGTGCGTCTTGGCTATACCGCAGTCATTGCCCTCAGCACCGCGTGCCTTGCGCAACTGTTTGAAAACAAACCAAGAGCGCTACGACTAGAGACGGTCCGGTCGATACTGCTGCTCGGACCATTGGCCATGGGTTGGTGGTTTCATGCGGTAACTCCCGCTGGCCGCGCAGTTGGCGCTGCGGCCCTACTGTTGTCGTTGCTGGGCCTAGCAATGTGCAAGAGAGAGACGGCATGAACTTACAAGCCCTGTTTGATGGCCTGCTGGCCGCAACCGCTTTCTTCATCGCGTTCGGGCCGACTCGCTCTGGACCTGCTTTGCGCCTGGGCTGCTGCCTACTTGGCAGCGCTGCGGTGCTTGGCACGCTGCGTTTTTCCGGTGCTCTTCCAATGCCGCAGTTGCACCAGTATTTTTCCATGCTGGGTGCGGGGGTTGGTTTGCCATTGTTGGCCATAGCGGCCACCCAGCCCACCAGCGCAGTTGCGTCGCAAATCCGCTTTGCGTGGATCTTCGCAGTCATTGCCGCTGTTGTGTGCACTCTGTTGATCTATGTTGCGCAATTCAAGCTCTGGACCTCCATCTGTGCCATCGCCGCGGCACTCGCCCTATTGGCATACGGAGCCATGCGAAAACAGCTATTGCTCGCATCCGCAGGCCTGTTGATGTTGCTAACACTTTTGGCGTTTGCCGCAAAAGTGCAGGCAGGCAGCATGCAGCCCGGTGACATCTTGCACATGGGGCTTACGCTCACGCTAGCGCTGCTGGGCCGATGGACATATGTCGCGCGCGCAAGCTGAATCAGCCTATTTTTGGTGCACCGCACAAAAACAGTGCGCCCCTCCCTCCAAACAGACTCCACCCATGCAGATAAACCTGGCACGGTCATTGCATTAACCACTCCATCACCCGTTAAGGGTTGCGTGATCGGCACTGCCTAACGGCGGGCAGGGCCAATCACTCAGGACAAAGGCGTCCCCACAGGTTCACACGCGCACTGCGCTGTGAACCCCGTGCGGACGCCTTTTTTGTTTTCTTTTTTTCTATGGAGTGTTGCTATGACTGATCTTCTGAAAACCAAACTCAGCCGCCGCGCGGTGCTGCAAACCGCCGCTGTAGGCGCTATTGGAATCAACCCTGCGCTGCGCGCTGCGGTGTATGCCGCGGGCTCGGATGCCCCCGAGAAGACCGAGGTCAAGATCGGATTTATTCCGCTGACCGATTGCGCCAGCGTGGTGATGGCCTCGGTCCTGGGTTTTGACAAGAAATACGGTGTCAAGATCATTCCGACCAAGGAAGCCAGTTGGGCTGGTGTGCGTGACAAGCTCACCACCGGTGAACTCGACTTTGCGCACGTTTTGTACGGACTGATCTATGGCGTGCATTTGGGTGTCGGTGGTGCAAAAAAAGACATGGCCGTGCTGATGACCTTGAACAATAACGGCCAGGCCATCACCCTGTCCAAGAAGCTGGCCGACAAAGGCGCAGTCGATGGCGCAGGCCTGGCCAAGCTGATGGCCAGCGAGAAGCGTGAATACACTTTTGCCCAGACTTTCCCCACCGGCACCCACGCCATGTGGCTGTACTACTGGATGGCGGCCCACGGTATCAACCCACAGAGTGATGCCAAGGTCATCACCGTGCCACCACCCCAAATGGTGGCCAATATGCGCGTCGGCAACATGGACGGTTTTTGCGTGGGCGAGCCCTGGAACCACCGCGCCATCATTGACGGCATTGGTGTTACCGCTGCCACCACGCAAGATATTTGGAAAGACCACCCCGAAAAGGTGCTGGGCACCACCAGCGAATTCGTCAAAAAGTACCCCAACACCGCCCGCGCTGTGACGGCCGCGATTCTGGAGGCCGGCAAATGGATCGACGCGGGTCTGGCCAACAAAAACAAGATGGCCGAAACGATTGCCGACAAGAGCTATGTGAACACCAGCGTGGACGCC
>JBEEJM010000117.1:0-2673 GCA_041169205.1 Pseudomonadota bacterium
TTGCCCATGAAAGGACTCCTCAAAATAACTCAAAACGCGACGATAGAGTCCAAAACCGCAATCAACAAACCAATGAAGACTTAAAGCAGACGCGAAACTGACTAACCACCGCAAACTTGCTTACCGATATTTCGGAAACGCGAGAATATTATGCGTCAGATTGCCAAGTGTGTGTCAAGTTTTTGGTGAATTTGAATTTTCTGAGCCATTTGACGCATCCGAGGTCGTATATCCACGCCACAACCGCATGCTGTTTCGCATAGTGAGTAGCTGGCGTTCAAATTTGGGGCAGGCTTCGCACGCCATCAGGTGCAGGCGCAAGGCGATGCGGTCGGCCAGTCCCAAGCGGCGATCTTCCCGGGCAACCAGCAAGGCGGCCACGTCACGGCAGGTTCTGCGCAAGGGCATCATCGGGGGGCCTTTTGGGTGGTCCAGTTCAACTCCAGGCACTCGCGCAAACGCAGGCGCGCCCGGTGTAGCAACACGTACAGGTTGGTCGGTGTGAGCTGCAGCGCCTTACAGATTTCTTCACTTGAGAGCTCCAGCCATTCCCGCATCAGGAACAGGCGGCCCTGGTTGGGCGGGAGCTTGTTGACGCAGGCCTCCAGTATTTCAAAAAACTGGCGGCTGGAGAGGTCTTGCTCGGGGTTGCCCCAGTCTGCGGGCGTCTGCGCAAAATGCCCGTCGGCCTTGAACGCCAGGTAGTCCAGCGGGTCGGCCTGGTCGTCTTCGGTGCTGCCCAGACCGCTGACTTCGCGGCCGTGGTGGCGCAGAGTATCAATGACTTTGTGCTTGAGAATTCCCACCAACCAGGTCTTGAGCTGCGAGCGGTTGCCAAACGACTGGGGCTTGGCCAAGGCGGCCAGCACGGTTTCGGACACCGCGTCTTCGGCCCAGGCGTCGTTGCGCAATTGCAGCCGTGCAAACTTGAGCAGGTAGGCCTGCAGGTCGACTATTTGCTGCTCAAAACTTGGCATAGTTAATTTATGCTATAAAAAATATAGCTGCTTACGCAATGAGCGCGGGGGCTAGCGGCCAATATGACCGCAAATCCCCCGCTTTTACCAGTTCGCTTCGCGTTCCGGGGTGGCGCTGATTTTATGGATGGTCAGGTCGGCACCATCGTATTCTTCTTCCTGGCTCATGCGCAGGCCGGTGGTCACTTTCAGCAGCCCGTAGACCAAAAAGCCCCCCGCCAACGCCCAGGCGACGCCCATGGCAGTGCCAATGAGCTGGCCCGTAAACGACACGCCGCCCAAACCGCCCAGGGCCGTGCTACCAAAAATACCCGCTGCCAAGCCGCCCCAGGTGCCGCACAGGCCGTGCAGCGGCCAGACGCCCAGCACGTCGTCAATCTTCCATTTGTTTTGTGTCAGAGTGAACATGTAGACAAAGATGACGCCGGCCACCACGCCCACGACCAGCGCGCCCAGCGGGTGCATCAGGTCCGAGCCCGCGCACACCGCCACTAGGCCAGCAAGAGGGCCGTTGTGTACAAAGCCAGGGTCGTTCTTGCCCATCACCAAGGCGGCCAGCGTGCCGCCCACCATGGCCATGAGGGAGTTCACCGCCACCAGGCCACTGATTTTGTCCAGCGTCTGCGCGCTCATCACGTTAAAACCGAACCAGCCCACGGTCAGAATCCAGGCACCCAAGGCCAGGAAGGGGATGCTCGATGGCGGGTGGGCCGAAATCGCACCATCCTTGCGGTAGCGGTTGCTGCGTGCGCCCAGCAGCAGCACCGCGCCCAGCGCAATCCAGCCGCCCACGGCGTGCACCACCACACTGCCGGCAAAGTCGTGAAACTCTTCGCCGGTGGCCGCCTTGATCCAGGCTTGCACACCAAAGTGCTGGTTCCAGGCGATGCCTTCAAAGAAGGGATACACAAAACCCACGATGACGGCGGTAGCAATCAGCTGCGGCCAGAACTTGGCGCGCTCGGCAATACCGCCAGAGATAATGGCCGGAATGGCAGCGGCAAAGGTCAGCAAAAAGAAGAACTTGACCAGCTCGTAGCCGTTCTTGGCGGCCAGCTGCTCTGCGCCCACAAAGAAAGTGGTGCCGTAGGCCACGGTGTAGCCAACCAGAAAATAGACTACGGTCGAGACCGAGAAGTCCACCAGGATTTTGACCAGCGCATTAACCTGGTTCTTGCGGCGCACGGTGCCGAGCTCCAGAAACGCGAAACCCGCATGCATGGCGAGCACCATGACCGCGCCCAACAAAATGAACAGGGCATCTGCGCCCTGTTTTAGTGCTTCCATGAAATACCCCTCGTTATAAATGCTTGATATTGGTGCAAAAATAGCAAAAAACCACTTTGCGCACCAAAACAAAGCAAAATTCGCGCCAATAACGGTGCGTCCCCAGTTTGGTGCTTGCAAGTGGCACTGACCATGCGTCCAAAAGCTGCGATAAACAGGCCATTGCACAACCCGAGACCGCCATGACCCTGCAACCCACCCCACCGTCTTTCTCCGCTGACATGCTGGCCAACGAGCCGTTTGTGCGTTTTGCGGTGACCGACATCGACGGCGTGTGCCGTGGCAAGCACCTGTCTTCGGAAAAAGTGCAAGCCATGCTGCAAGGCGGCGGCACCATTGCCAGCGCCCTGTTTGGCTGGGACATTGCCGACGCGCTGTACGACAACGTCAGCTTCACCGGCTTTCACAC
>JBEEJM010000118.1:0-3228 GCA_041169205.1 Pseudomonadota bacterium
TCACCAAAGACGAGGTGGCCGCGGTCACCAAAATTTACGGCGTGGTGATGACACTGGTGGGCGCGTTTATTGGCGGTGCGCTGGCCATGCGCATGGGCGTGATGAAAGTGATGATGCTGGGTGCGGCATTGAGCGCAGGCACCAACCTGCTGTTTGCCTGGCTGGCGGGGCAGGGCCACGACCTGCATGCGCTGATATTTGTCATCTCGGCAGACAACCTGGCCAGTGGCATCGCATCGGCGGCCTTTATCGCCTACCTCTCTAGCCTGACCAACGTGAACTACTCGGCCACACAGTACGCGCTGTTCAGTTCCATGATGCTGCTCTTGCCCAAGTTTGTCGCCGGCTACTCGGGCATGTACGTCGATGCCTTTGGCTACGCCAGCTTCTTTACCGCCACCGCCCTCCTGGGTGCGCCGGTGTTGGTGCTGGTTGCACTGACTTCACGCATCAGATAGGCCTCTAGCCCCCGTGGAATATTCGCAAGCAGCTATGTATTTGATAGCAACATTTACCTAACTTTACGCCGCCTTCAAGCAGCGGCGACACGGTTCTCGGTGGGCAGCGATAGACTGCAGCCATGCAACACCACCTGCTGATGATTGAGGACGATGCCCGGCTGGCCGCCATGGTGGCCGAGTACCTGACACAAAACGGATTCACGGTCAGCCACGCGCTGGATGGCCTGAGCGGTCTGGCCCAGTTGACGCAACCGGCCAACAATCGCACCCCTGACCTGGTAGTACTGGACCTGATGCTGCCCGACATCGACGGCCTGGAAGTGTGCCGCCGCATCCGCGCCCTGCCAACGCCCGTGGCGCAAACCCCGGTGCTGATGCTCACCGCCAAGGGCGACCCAATGGACCGCATCATTGGCCTGGAAATGGGCGCAGACGACTATCTGCCCAAACCGTTTGAGCCGCGCGAGCTGCTGGCCCGCATTCGTGCCGTGTTGCGGCGCAAAGTGGATGCGCCTACAGCCGCCCAAAACCAGCTGCGGTTTGGCTCCCTCGAGATTGACCGCGACGCGCGCACGGTGCAGGTGAGCGGCGCGCCCTGCGAACTCACCTCCTACCAGTTTGACCTGTTGGTGGCCCTGGCCGAGCGCGCCGGGCGCGTACTCACCCGCGACCAAATCATGGAAGCCGTGCGTGGCCGTGAGCTCGAAGCCTTTGACCGCTCTATCGATGTGCACATGGGCCGCATCCGCGCCGCCATTGAGGCCGATGCCAAAGACCCCAAGCGCATCCTCACCGTGCGTGGTGTGGGCTATGTGTTTGCGCGCCAGCAAGACTAGTCGACCGCTCCCATGAACGCCTTTTTACAAAAGCTCTACGTGCGCATCTGGCTGGCCGTCGTGCTGGCCGTGGCGGTGCTCACCTTGCTGGTGGGTTGGGCCTGGCGCATGACGGCCGAGCCCCCGCTGCGCGAGGTGGTGGTGCGCAATGCACAAGGCGAAGTGATTGGCGCTGGCCACATGCGCCTGGGCCACCGCCCTGATGCTGACACGACCAGCGCCACGCCGCCCAGCGCACCTGCTTCTGCAACTGCCGACAAAGACAAGGATGAGGGCGAGTCGGAAACGCCGGGCCGCTTTGGCCGTGGTCCGGAATTCCTTGTTCACATGCAAAGCGGACAAACCGTGCACATGCACCTGCCCCGCCCACCCGGTGCTAACTCCTGGCGGGTACCGTTTGGCTTTTTCTGGACGCTGGGACTGGTGGCCGTAGCCGTAGCGCTGGCCACCTACCCCATCGTGCGCCGACTCACCCGCCGACTGGAGGCGCTGCAACGCGGCGTGGAGCAGTGGGGTGATGGCAACCTCAGTGCGCGCGTCCCAGAGGGCGGCGATGACGAGGTGGGCTATCTGGCCAGCCGTTTTAACCACGCCGCGCAGCGGGTGGAAACATTGCTCAACTCCCGCAATGCTTTGCTGGCATCGCAAAAATCGTTGCTGGCCAATGCGTCCCATGAATTGCGCTCCCCCTTAACCCGCATCCGCATGGGCCTGGAGCTGATGGGTGCCAGCAGCTCCAGCGCCAAAGACGAGATTGCCCGCAATATTGGCGAACTGGACCAACTGATCGACGAAATCCTGCTGGCCAGTCGGCTCGACGCCAAAGAGGCCGATTTGGGCACCGTAGAACCGGTAGACCTGGTGGGCCTGGCGGCCGAGGAGTGCGCCCGGCACCAAGCCAGCCTGGAGACGGAGCACGCCTCCGTCGTGGTGCCCGGCGTAGCCAAGTTGCTGCGACGCGTCGTGCGCAATCTGCTGGAAAACGCACGGCGCTACGGTACCGGCGAAGTGGTGCTGAAACTGCAAGTGGCGGCAGAGCATGCGGTGATTCAGGTATGCGACCGCGGCCCTGGGGTGCCAGAGCCACTGCAAGAGCGGATTTTTGAACCCTTTTACCGCCTGCCGGGGGCATCCGAGCGCGACGGTGGCGTCGGCCTGGGCTTGGCATTGGTTAAATCGATTGCCGTGCGCCACGGTGGAAGCGTTCACTGCAGCAACCAGACCGGTGGGGGCGCATGTTTTGAGGTTCGCCTGCCAAAAAACTCCTGAATTCGTAAAATAAATCGCAAAACTCCCCCAAATGGGGGATACCGCAAATGAACCGCTAGCACTACAGTTCACTTAGCTGCTGTCACAGTCCACAAGGATCGAAGATCAACCACCTATTAGGTCGACTTCAACCGTTCCAACGACGTCCCTCCGGGGACTTTACAAAGCCACCTTCGGGTGGCTTTTTTTTGTTTGCGGCGCAGATTAGCCCGCCTCTTAAGATGTTTAAGTTATTTAAAACTGAATAATCAGTAGTTCCAGTTTTAACGAGTCGCTTCCAGAATCCAACCCATCGCACTGTTGCGTTGCCAATTTCTGGAGTTAGCCATGTTCTCTCGCCGCCCCGTCATCGCCCTGGCCCGTACCGCCGCTTTGGCCACCACGCTGGCCGCTGCCACCTTAAGCGCCACCGCCCAGCAGGCCATCAGCCTGCTCAATGTGTCGTACGACCCCACACGGGAGTTGTATGTGGAATTCAATGCCGCCTTTGCCAAACACTGGAAGGCCAAGACCGGCCAAGACGTCAGCATCAAGCAAAGCCACGGTGGCTCGGGTAAGCAAGCCCGCTCCATCATTGACGGCCTCGACGCCGATGTGGCCACCCTGGCGCTGGCCGGCGATACCAACGCGGTCGTCAAAAACGGGGGTTGGATTGCCCCCGA
>JBEEJM010000119.1:0-2883 GCA_041169205.1 Pseudomonadota bacterium
CGCGGGTCAGATGGACCAGCTGCCTGCTGGTGGTGACATCTTGGGCATCATGTTCACCATCTTCATCATCTTGCTGATCACCGACATCTTGGGTCTCACCAAGGTATTCCCCTTCACCCGATCGGTGCGATGAAGTTTGCGGGGCTGCTACTTGCAGCGCTGCTATTGCTTGCAGGCTGCGCCACGCCCCAGATCAGCGCGCTAGACGCCCAATGGCCTGCGGGCGTTCCCAACCGGGCGCAACTCACCCACGTTCCCTTCATTGCGCAGGAAGACTATGAGTGCGGCCCCGCCTCACTGGCTATGGCATTCCAGGCAGCTGGGCTGTCCGTAGCGCCTGCCGCGCTGGTAGACCAGGTGTACCTGCCCGGCAAAAAGGGCGCGCTGCAAATCGAGATGCTGGCAACCACGCGGCGCAACGGGCTGCTGCCCTACGTGCTGCAACCCGAGGTTGCCGACGTGTTGCGCGAGGTTGCAGCAGGCCACCCGGTGGTGGTGTTTCAAAACCTCTCCTTGCCGGTTTACCCCGTGTGGCACTACGCGGTCGTCATTGGCTATGACCGCCATCGCAATCTGCTCACCCTGCACTCGGGCACCAGCGCCGCCACCGAGATATCGCTCAACGCGTTTGAGCGCACCTGGGCGCGGGGAAATAACTGGGCCATGGTGGCGTTGCAGCCCTCGGAATTGGCGGCCACGGCCACACCGGACCGGCTGGCGCAAGCCATCGCCGCGCTAGAGCGGGTTCAGCCTGCGGCCGCGCTGGTCGCCTACACACGCGGCTTGCAAGCCTGGCCCACGCATGCAGGGCTGATGCTAGGGGAAGGCAATGCGGCGTATGCCACGGGCGACGCGCAGCACGCGGAACGCGCCTACACAGCCCTGGTAGAACAACACCCTGACTTTGCCGACGGCTGGAACAACCTAGCCCAGGTGTTGTCGGAGCGTGGGGATGTGGCGCAGGCCAAAGTGGCCATTGACCGCGCGGTTGCCATTGGAGGCCCGCGCATTGCCACCTACCAACGCCTACAGGCGCAGCTACAGGGCCGCTGACACGCGGTAGTCGCTCAGTGCCTCAAGCCAAAGCGATTGGCCACCTGTCGGCGGTATTCACGCGGCGTTAAGCCTTTGATGTCCAAAAACCGGCGGTTGAAATTGGCAATGTTGTTAAACCCGACTTCGTAGCCAATGGCGGTGATCTGGCGGTCTGACTCCATCAGCAACTGGCAGGCCCGGTTGATGCGCACGTGGTTCACAAAATCGGTGAAGGTGTTGCCCGTGGCACGCCGGAAGAAGCGTGAAAACCGGCTCTCGTTCATACCCAACTCCTGCGCCAAATCCGCCGCCGACAAGGGCTCGGTCAGGTTGTCCGTGATGCGGCTCAATATGGCGTTGATCTGGTCCAGTTGCGCATCGTTGTCAACGCTTTGAATTTGCGCGTTGGATAACAGCCGGTAGTCGGTGCATTGCGCCAGCTCTCCCAAAAATGCACAAAACGCCCCAAAACGCACCAGCCCTTGCGATGCCTTGATGCGGTGCCAGTGGTCTAGCGCTTTGGTATGAAAATCAAAAAACTCAATGCCATGTTTGGCCCGCTCCAGCAGGGGCAACACGGCGCGCATTTCGGGGATGTGGCGGCTGCTCTCTTCAATCGGCTCGTGTAAAAACTGAATCACCAAGTCGCGCTCGGGCACGCCGCCCTCCGGCAGGTCCATGGTCACCCAGTTGTGTGGCAAGCGGGGCCCGGTCAGCACCAGATGGCCGGGCTGAAACTGGCCAATCCAATCCCCCACAAACGCCTTGCCAGACGTGGCTGTAATCAGGTGCAACTCATACTCATCGTGGCAATGCCAGCGCGCCAGCGGCGTCGGGTAGCCATGCGAAAGACACCGGACGATGCCCACCTCTTCCGGACGCTCGTAGCCCAGTTCGGGCGAACGACTGTAGTCGTGCTCGAGCTCGGGTTTGAGTTGTCGCGGTGTGGAGGCCATGGTCGGAGAAGCTTAGGACATTACGTTGCCACCATCAACATTGAGGGTTTGCGCCGTCACGTAGGACGACTCATCACTGGCCAAGAATACCGCAGCGCCACAAATATCGCTAGGTGAGCCCATGTACCCCAGCGGCACCGCCAAGCCCACCTGCTTTTGCTTCTCGCCCAGAGGCAAATTCTCAAATTTGGCAAACAGTGCGTCCACGTGTTTCCACATCGGCGTGGCGATCACCCCGGGCGAGATGCCATTGACGCGAATTTTGTGCGGTGCCATGGCCAGCGCGGCGCTCTGGGTGTAGCTGACAATCGCAGCCTTGCTGGCGCAGTAGTGCGACACCAGCGCTTCACCACGACGGCCGGCCTGCGACGCCATGTTGACCACCGCCCCACCTTGCACGCCCTGCGCCACCATGTGGGCCAGCACCTTTTGCAATACAAAAAAAGCACCCTTCACGTTGACCGCAAAAATCTTGTCGTACATGGCCTCGTTGCTCTCCAAAAACGGGGCCATGTCAAAAATGGCTGCGTTGTTGAACAGCGTGGTGATGGGGCCAAACCGGGCCGCTGCTGCCGCGACGAGGGCATCGAGGTCCGCCATGCGCGTGACATCGGTGGGCACATACTGCAGGCGCTCGGGGTAGTGCGCCATCAGCGCGGCCAATTCGGGAGGCGCTTGCTGCACGATGTCGGCGACCGTACACACTGCGCCTTGCGCCAGGTAGGCCTCGGCGACGGCCAGGCCAATGCCACCGGCCGCGCCGGTTAAAACGGCATGTTTTCCTTGAAGACGGGAGGTCATGGACTTACTTGCTTTCGGAATGGGTTTGAACAAATTGCTGCACCTGGGCAGAGGCCTGCCGCACGGCGTTTATCAAGCGGGGATCTCCCGC
>JBEEJM010000120.1:0-3878 GCA_041169205.1 Pseudomonadota bacterium
TGAAAGCTCCCTGAACTCAGCGCCAGGGTGAACGGCGTTTGGCCGTGCTCGTCGGTGTCCTGCACGTTCGCTCCGTGCTGAATCATGTGCTTGACCAACCCGGCCTTGCCCTGCGCGCAGGCCCAGTGCAAGGGCACCAGCCCGCCATCCAGCCGGGCGTTGAAATCGGCACCGATGGCGAGCAGCTCGGGGGCCAAAGGCCAGCTGCACGCCTTGATCATTTGCAGGAGTTTCCAATCGTTCATCGGGTTTGGGGGCCTTGGTTCTGGTGGCAGCGAATTCGCCGTACGCTGCAGTCTCTCACACCAGACCTGCCTACAATCTGCGCATGGCACCACCCTTTGACATCTGCATCCGAGGCGCCGGCATTGTCGGGCGCACATTGGCGCTGCAACTGGCCAGCAAACGCTTGCGCGTAGCGCTAACCAAACCCCTTCCCCTCACCGACGGCCACAGCGATGTGCGCGCCTATGCGCTCAGCCAGCCGTCCCGGGAATTGCTCGAATCCGTGCGCTGCTGGCCCGATGCAGAGCACGCCACGCCCGTGCTTGCCATGCAAGTGCATGGCGATGACCGCGGGCAGGTGTCGTTTTCTGCCACCGAGCAGGGTGTGCCCGCCTTGAACTGGATTGTGGATGTGCCGCCGCTGGAAGCCCAACTGGCCGAGGCAGTGCGGTTTCAGCCGCTGATTGAAATGGTGGATGCGCCGGTAGACGCAGCGCTCACCGTGGTGTGCGAAGGGCGCGCCAGCCAGACACGCACCGAATTTGGCGTGGAATTTGAAGTCACGCCCTACGGCCAATCCGCCCTGGCCGCAAGGGTGCATTGCGCTACTCCGCACCAACAAGTGGCACGGCAGTGGTTTAACCAAGGCGAAATTGTGGCTTTTTTGCCTTTGGACGGGGCGGCAGGGAACTTGTGCGCGCTGGTGTGGTCAGTCCATCCTGACCGAGCCGCCGAATTGAAAGCCCTAGACCCCACCGAATTTTGCCAAGCATTGGAGGCCGCCAGCCATGGCGCGCTGGGTGCTTTGACGCTCGCCAGCGAGCGCAATGTGTGGCCGCTGCAGCAGGCGCAGGCCCACCACTGGAGCGGCAGCAATGCGCGCGGTGCCTGGGTGCTGGCTGGCGATGCGGCCCACAATGTGCACCCGCTGGCCGGCCAAGGTCTGAACCTGGGCCTGGGCGATGTGGCCGAACTGGTACGCGTGCTGGACGCCCGCCCCTACTGGCGTAGTGTGGGCGACCCCAAGCTGCTACGCCAGTACGAGCGCGCCCGCAAGGCCGACCTCGCCCTGGTGGGCAACGCAGGCGACGCCTTGCAGCGCCTGTTCAACCACAGCCATCCCGCCCTGCAGACCCTGCGCAACCTGGGCATGAGCGGCTTTGGGGCCAGCGGCCCGATCAAACAGTGGGTCGCCCGCCGCGCCATGGGCACAGCAATTGGCACGACCACCCCAACCAAACCCAACAAGGCACTCTCATGATGCAACGCATTTTTACTACGACCCTTCTGGCTACCTCTCTGGCGCTGGTGGCACTCGGTGCCTTTGCCCAAGAGGCGGCCATCCGGAAAAGCATCGCCGAGCGCCTGCCCCAACTCAAGGCCATTGACGAGGTAACGAAGTCGGTCATTCCCGGCCTGTACGAGTTGCGGGTCAATGGTTCTGAGATTTATTACACCGATGCCCAAGGCAACTACCTGGTGCAAGGCAACATCATCGATATTCGCAACCGGCGCAACCTGACCGAAGAGCGCGTCGACAAGCTCACCGCCGTCAAATTCGACAGCCTGCCCCTCAAAGACGCCTTCACCATCGTGCGTGGCAACGGCCAGCGCAAACTGGCGGTGTTTGAGGACCCCAACTGCGGCTATTGCAAGCGCTTTGAGCGCGACCTGCAAAAGGTGGACAACGTCACCATCCACATGTTCCTGTACCCCATTCTGGGCCCCGACTCGATCGAAAAATCCAAGGCCATTTGGTGCGCCAAAGACAAAGGCCTTGCGTGGCAAGACTGGATGGTGCGTGAGCAGGCCACACCACCTGCCGCGGCCATGTGCGACACCACGGCACTGACCCGCAATGTGGAGCTGGGTAAATCCTTCAAAATCAACGGCACACCCACGCTGTTGTTTGTGAATGGCACCCGCGTGCCCGGCGCTATTGACAACAAACAGGTAGAAAAACTGCTGGCCGAAGCCAAGCCATGACGCGGGGTAAACCTGCTGCAAAGGCCGCTGCCAAGACCGCTGGCGTTGCCTACCGGGTAGAAATTGCCGACCTGCACGCCCACCTGTTTCGCGTCACCCTCACCATTGCAAAGCCCGCAGCACAGCAGCAGGTGCAACTGCCGGCGTGGATTCCTGGCAGCTACCTGGTACGCGAATTCGCAAAAAACCTGCAGAACCTGACTGCGCGCCAGGCGGGTCGCAGCATCGCTATCGACCAGTTGACCAAAGCCAGTTGGCAAGTGAACAGCAACGCCGACGCCCCGCTGGAGTTGCAGTACGCGGTGTACGCCTTTGACAACTCGGTGCGCACCGCTTGGCTGGACGCCACACGTGGATTTTTCAACGGCACCAGCCTGTGCCTGATGGTCGAGGGCCAGCTGGACCAGCCCCACACACTGGAGCTACTGCCCTGCACTTCTGTGCCCAAGTGGCAGGTGGCGACCGGCCTGCCTGCTGTGCGCACCGACAAGCGCGGCTTTGGCACCTATGCCGCGACCGACTACGACATGCTGGTGGACTGCCCATTCGAGCTGGGCGACTTCTGGGTCGGCAACTTTGACGCTTGCGGCATACCGCACCAATTTGTCGTGGCCGGTGCGCCGCCCAGCTTTGATGGTGCGCAACTGCTTAGGGACACGCAGGCCATTTGCGAAGCAGAGATTCGTTTTTGGCACGGCGATAGCTATCAAAAAAATAGCGGCTCACGCACTAAGGACGGGGGCTACAGCCCTATTTTGTTTAAAAACTACGTCTTTATGCTGAATGCGGTGAACGATGGCTATGGCGGGCTGGAGCACCGCAACTCCACCGCACTCATCTGCACCCGCAAAGACCTGCCGCGCCAACCGCGCACCACGCTGGCACCCACCACGCACAAGCAGCCCGAGGGCTACACCACGCTGTTGGGGCTGATTTGCCATGAGTACTTTCACACCTGGAACGTCAAGCGCCTGCGCCCTGCTGAGTTCGCCCGCTACGACTACACGCAAGAGAACTACACCGAACTGCTGTGGTTCTTCGAGGGTTTCACGAGCTACTACGACGACCTGCTGCTGCGCCGCGCCAAGCTCATCGACAACGCGGTCTACCTCAAGCTGCTGTCCAAAACCATCAACCAGGTGCTGCAAACCCCGGGCCGACTGGTGCAAACCGTGGCGCAGGCCAGCTTCGATGCCTGGGTGAAGTACTACCGCCAGGACGAAAACACCGCCAACGCCACCGTGAGCTACTACACCAAGGGCTCGTTGGTGGCCCTGTGTCTGGACCTCACGCTGCGGCGTGAAGGCAAGACCTCGCTGGACGACGTGATGCGCGCCCTGTGGGTGCAATGCGCTGCGGGCCCTATGACCCAGGACGACCTGCTGGTGGTGCTTCACACGCTGGGCGGCCGCTCCTTCGCCAAGGACCTGGACCGCTGGGTGCACAGCACCAAAGAGCTCCCCCTGGCCGAACTGCTCGAAGCCCACGGCTTGCAAGTCCACCGAGATCCCGACCAGATTGCCCAGCAATTGGGCCTGCGCGTGAAAGAAAACGGTGGCGTGTTCATTCAGCAAGTCTTGCGCGGCGGCGTGGCCGAGAAAGCCGGATTTGCAGCAGGCGACGAATGGATTGCGGTGGAAGCCGAGAGCGGCCCCTGGCGACTACAG
>JBEEJM010000121.1:0-3385 GCA_041169205.1 Pseudomonadota bacterium
TTTGAAGGCAGCAACGCGTGGGTCATGTCTGGCAAACGCACGGCCAGCGGCAAGCCCCTGCTGGCGGGCGACCCGCATATCGAGTATTCAGTGCCGTCGGTCTGGTACGAGGCGCACCTGAGCGCGCCGGGCTTTGAGTTGTATGGGCACCACCAGGCGCTCATGCCGGTCGCGCTCTTGGGCCACAACCGCAAATTTGGCTGGAGCCTGACCATGTTCCAGAACGACGATGTGGACTTGGTGGCTGAAAAAATCAACCCCGAAAATACCAACCAAGTGTGGTTTCAAGACGGCTGGGTGGACATGACCACGCGCACCGAAACCATTCAGGTCAAAGGCCAGAAGCCCACCTATTTGAAGGTCCGCCAGTCGCCCCACGGCCCCATCATTACCGATGCCTACAAGAGCAACTACGGCCACACGCCGATTGCCATGTGGTGGGCTTTTTTGCAAACCGACAACCCGGTCATTCAAGCATTTTATGAACTCAACCGCGCCGACACCCGCGAGAAAGCGCGCGAGGCGGCCAGCAAAATCCATTCCCCTGGCTTGAACGTGGTGTGGGCCAACGCGGCCGGTGATATTGCCTGGTGGGCAGCAGCCAAACTGCCCATACGCCCCGAGGGCGTCAACCCCACGTTCATTCTGAACGGTGGCACGGGCGAGGCGGACAAGCCCGGCTTCTACGCCTTTAACTACAACCCGCAAGAAGAAAACCCGGCGCGTGGCTACATCGTGTCGGCCAACCACCAGCCCAAGCCGTCTAGTGGTATTCCGGTGCCGGGCTACTACAACCTGCCCGACCGCGCGCGTCGGCTCGAGGCCCTGCTGAGTGACCCCAAGCGCAAGTGGGATGTGGAGTCTTCGCAAGAAGTGCAGCTGGATGTAGCCAACGGCTACTCCGGCCGCATTCTCAAAGAGCTGTTGCCAGTGCTGGAGCAGGTGGTCACCGACCCCAATGAAAAAGCGTTTCTGGAGCCGCTGCAAAAGTGGGATGGCTACTACTCGCGTGACAGCATTGCCGCCACGCTGTTTAGCCAGCTGATGTTCGATCTGGCCAAGGCCACGTTTGCCGATGAGCTGGGTGAAGTGCAGTTCAAAAACCTGATGCGCACCCACGCACTCGACTTGGCCCTACCCCTGTTGGTAGCCGACGCCAAGTCGCCCTGGTGGGACAACGTCGACACCCCGCAGGTCGAGAACCGGTTTGAGACCGTGCGCATCGCCTGGGTAGCAACCTACAAACACCTGAGCGACCTGTACGGCACCACCCTGCTGGACTGGCGCTGGGGCAGTGCACACACCCTGACGCACATGCACCCGCTCGGCCGACAAAAACCGCTGGATATGCTTTTTAACGTGGGGCCGTTTCAGGTGCCCGGTGGTCGCGAAACGCCCAACAACTTCGCCAACAATGTGGGGCCTGCGCCTTGGGCCGTGACCTACGGCCCGTCCACCCGGCGGCTGATCGACTTCGCCACGCCAGACCAGTCGCTGGGCGGCAACCCGGTAGGCCAAAGCGGTGTGCTGTTTGACAAGCACTACAAAGACCAGGCCGAGCGCTTCGCCGAAGGCATTTACGAGCACCAGTATTTCAGTGCGCGCGACATCAAGGCGCATACCGAGGGCACGCTGACGCTGGAGCCTGGTCGCTAAACCAACGGAGAATGTTCACCATGCTGTTAACCCTCTTACGCAGAGCCGCCCTGCTAGTCGCCGTGCTGCTTCCCTTCGCGGCAACGGCACAGTCGCAGGCCGAAGACCTGAAATTCCCCACCGAAGAATCCACCCTCTCGGTGTTCACACGCCCGCAAATGGCCTTGTACAAGCCCGATGGACCCGGCCCGTTCCCGGCGCTCGTTCTGATGCACCAGTGTGGCGGCCTGGGCAATGGGCGTTGGCAAAACCTGTCCATGCTGGATTGGGCGCGCCAAGGTGTCGCCCAAGGCTACGTGGTGATGGTCGTGGACGCGCTGGGACCACGCAACGTGGACTCCGTCTGCATGGGGCCCAAGGGCGGTGTCACATTCAATCGTGGTGCGCGCGATGCCATCCAGGCAGCCGAACACCTTCGCAAATTGCCCTACGTGGATGGCCAACGAGTGGCATTGGCCGGCTATTCGTGGGGTGCCATGGTGGGCTTGCTGACTTCCAGTGACGCCATCGGAGCAAACCGCGCGTTTGGGGCCATCGTGTCGTTCTACCCCGGTTGCTTCACTCTGCGGCCTGCCAATGGCAACCCCTACGAACTGATTCGGCCGGATATCGGAACACCACTGTTGGTGCTCATGGGTGCGCTCGACAATGAGACTCCCGCCGAAGAGTGTGTTCAAAAACTTGAACCTTTGCGCGCCGGTGGTGCCCCCATCGAACTCCATGTGTTCCCGGACACCACGCACTGCTGGGACTGCAAGAACCTGAGTGGTTTTACAAAAATCGACTCGCGTGGCAACCACGTGCAGTACCGCTACAGCGAAGCAGTCACCATAGATGCCGGCAAGCGTATGTTTGCGTTTCTGAGCGCTCGGCTAGGCTCAGGGGCCCGCTAGCAGATCGCACAGTTCGGCCATGCTGGCAACCGTGGCATGCGGATGTTGCGGCTGGCTCCAGAGGTGGTCTGCGCGGTTGATCCACGCGGTCTGCATACCCGCATTGAGTGCGCCCAGCACATCCAGATTGGCGTCGTCGCCCACGTGCAGGATGTGTTGCGCATGCAGGCCCAGGCGCTGTGCCGCCGCCTGAAAAATGCGCACGTCGGGTTTGCCCACACCCACATCTTGCGCATTGACGCTGGCCAGAAAAAACTGGCCTATGCCAATGGTGTGCACATTGGCCGTGCCGTTGCTCACCGCCACGATGGGGTAGCGCTGGGCCAACCATTGCAGTGCCGGACGGGCATCGTCAAACAGGGTCACCTCCATGCGGGCGGCAAAAAACACATCGAAGGCAGGCTCTGCCAAGGCAGGTGCTTCGCCCGCGCGCTGCAAGGCCAGGCGGATGGATTCGCGGCGCATGGCGTTGAGGTCATGGGCCATGTGAACCCACTGGGCTTCGGTGGTGGCGCGCACCTCGCGGCGCACATGCGGGTCGGACAACAGCACAGCAGTTGCAGGGGCATGCTCCGCCAGCCAGGCATGCAATCGTTTTTCGGCCCGCTCGATGGTGGGCCAGATCGGCCACAGCGTGTCGTCAAGATCGAGGGTTATGGCTTTGATGGAGGAAAGATTCAGCATATGTGGGAGAGAATACTGCATGCCTTTTTCCAAAGAACCACCCTACTCCCACGGCCAACCGGCCCGCACCGCTGTGCTGCTGTGCAACCTGGGTACGCCCGACGAGCCCACACCCAAGGCCGTGCGCCGCTACCTGGCCGAGTTTTTGAGCG
>JBEEJM010000122.1:0-3564 GCA_041169205.1 Pseudomonadota bacterium
CGGACGACGCTTCGCTGATTCAGCACGCCAATTACGAAGAGCACATGGCGCTCCTGGGCGAGTGCGACCTCATCATCGAAGCCATTGCCGAGCGCATGGACTGGAAGCTCGATCTGTACAAGAAGATCGCACCCCATGTCGCGCCCCACGCCATCCTCGCGTCGAACACCTCCGGCTTGTCGATTACCCAGCTGTCGGAGGCGTTGCCCGAGGAAATGAAGCACCGCTTTTGCGGCATCCATTTTTTCAACCCACCGCGCTACATGGCGCTGGTGGAGTTGATCAACACGCCCACCACCGACGTCGCCAACCTGGACGCGCTGGAAACTTTTGTGACCAGCACGCTGGGCAAGGGTGTGGTGCGTGCCAAGGATTCTCCCAACTTCATCGCCAATCGCGTCGGTATCGCTGGCATGCTGGCCACCATGAAAGAGGTGCAAAACTTTGGCCTGACCTTCGACGTGGTCGATGACCTGACCGGCAAAAAGCTGGGCCGCGCGTCCAGCGGCACCTTCCGTACCGCCGACGTGGTGGGTCTGGACACCATGGCGCACGTCATCAAGACGCTGCAAGACACGCTGAGCCTGGAGACGGACCCGTTCTACGCCAGCTTTGCAACACCCGACGTGCTGAAGACCCTGCTCGAGATGGGCAACCTAGGCCAGAAGACCAAGGCGGGCTTTTTCAAGAAGGTGGGGCGCGATGTACTGCGCTTTGACCTGGACTCCAAAGAGTACGTGCCTGCAGGCCAAAAGGGCGACGAGGTGTATGGCCGCATGCTCAAAAAGCCGGCCGCTGAACGCCTGAAGCTGCTGCGCAACGCCGAAGGCGCGCAAGGCCAGTTTTTGTGGGCCATTTTGCGCAACGCGTTCCACTACGCCGCAGTGCATCTGGCCAGCATTGCCGACAACGCCCGCGATGTGGACTTCTGCATGCGCTGGGGCTTTGGCATGCAGCAGGGCCCGTTCGAGCTGTGGCAAGAAGCCGGTTGGCTTGAAGTGGCCAACATGGTCAAGGAAGACATTGACGCCGGCAAAGCCCTGTGCAGCGCGCCCCTGCCTGACTGGGTGTTCAAAGGCCCGGTGGCTGAATCGAACCATGGAGCGGGCGGCGTGCACACCGCAGAAGGTTCATGGAACCCCACCACCGGCACTTTTGCGCCAGTGCGCCAACTGCCGGTCTACGCGCGCCAGCATTTCCCCGAGAGCGTGCTGGGCGCCAACGCACCCAAGGCCGAAACTGCGGGAACCACGCTGCACGAAGACGAAGCCATTCGCCTGTGGAGTCTCGATGGCGATGTGCTGATTGCCAGCATCAAGACCAAAATGCATGCCATCGGCCCCGGCGTGGTCGAGGGCCTGATGATGGCGCAAGAGTTGGCCGAGAAAGACTACCAGGGCTTGGTGGTCTGGTCGCCCGATGACATGTTCTCGGCCGGTGCCGATCTGCAATCCATGCTGCCCGCTTTCATGATGGCCGGTGTGTCCGCCATCGACGGTGCTGAAGCCGAGATGCAGCAATGCATGCTCAAGCTGCGCTACTCCAATGTGCCCGTGGTGTCTGCCGTGCGCGGGCTGGCGTTGGGCGGAGGCTGTGAATTGGCGGCGTACTCCAGCAAGCGGGTGGCCGCCATGGAGAGCTACATGGGTTTGGTGGAAGTCGGGGTGGGGCTAGTCCCCGGCGCGGGCGGCCTGACCTACATTGCGCGGCGTGCTGCAGAAAATGCAGCCGCCAGCACGGGCAAAGACATTCTGCCCTTCCTCACCGAAGGCTTTACGGGAGCGGCCATGGCCAAAGTGGGCACCAGCGCGCTGGAGTCTCGCAAGCTGGGCTACCTGCTGGAGAGCGACACCATCGTGGCCCACAAGGATGAGCTGCTGTTTGTGGCGATTAACGAAGCCAAAGCCATGTTCGCATCAGGCTACCGTGCGCCGCACAAGCGCCAGTTCCCGGTGGCGGGGCGCAGCGGCGTGGCCACCATCAAGGGCTCGTTGGTGAATATGCGTGACGGGGGTTTCATCAGCGCGCATGACTATTACATTTCGGGCCTCATCGCCGAAGTGGTGTGTGGCGGTGACGTCGATGCGGGCACCCTGGTCACCGAGGAATACCTCATGACCCTGGAGCGCAAAGCCTTCTGCGCACTGCTGACCCACCCCAAAACGCAAGAGCGGATTATGGGAATGATGTCCACCGGCAAACCCGTGCGCAACTGATCGAGAAATACCATGAAACAAGTTCAAGACGCCTACATCGTTGCCGCTACGCGTACCCCCATCGGGCGTTCGCACCGTGGTTTCTTTCGCAACACCCGGCCCGACGATTTGCTGGTCAAGGCCTTGCAGGCCGCGCTGGCCCAAGTGCCCAGCTTGGACCCCAAATCCATTGAAGACCTGATCTGCGGCTGTGCCATTCCCGAGGGCCAGCAAGGCCTCAACATCGCGCGCATCGGTGCGGTGCTGGCGGGCTTGCCCACCAGCGTGGGAGGCATCACCGTGAATCGCTTTTGCGCATCGGGCCTGTCGGCGGTGCAGATGGCGGCCGACCGCATCCGTGTGGGCGAGGCCGATGTGATGATCGCCGCCGGGGTCGAGAGCATGAGCATGGTGCCCATGACAGGCAACGCGCCTTCGTTCTCACCCGCCATGTTCAGCAACGACGAGAACATCGGCATTGCCTATGGCATGGGCCTGACCGCCGAGAAGGTGGCCAATCAGTGGAATATCAGCCGTGATGCGCAAGACGCATTTGCGGTGGAGTCGCACCGTCGCGCGTTGGCCGCGCAAGCCGCAGGCCACTTTGCTGCTGAAATCACCCCGGTCGAGGTGGTGGACCGCAGCCCGAATTTGGAAACCGGTGAAGTCATCGAGAAGCGCCGCATCGTGTCGCTGGACGAAGGCGCACGCGCCGATACCACGCTCGAAGGCCTGGGTAAATTGCGCGCGGTGTTCGCCGCACGCGGCTCCGTCACGGCGGGAAACAGCTCGCAAACATCTGACGGCGCTGGCGCGCTCATTCTGGCCAGCGAAAAAGCGGTCAAGCAATATGGCCTGACACCACTGGCCCGCTTTGTGAGCTTTGCCTCCAAAGGTGTGCCGCCGCACATCATGGGCATCGGTCCGATTGAAGCCATTCCTGCCGCTCTGCGCTATGCCGGTTTGAAGTTGGACGATATCGACTGGTTTGAGTTGAACGAAGCCTTTGCCGCGCAGTCGCTGGCCGTGTGCAACACGCTGGGGTTAGATCCGGCCAAGGTCAACCCCATGGGCGGCGCCATTGCCTTGGGCCACCCGCTGGGTGCCACTGGTGCCATCCGCTCTGCCACCGCCATTCATGCCCTGCATCGCAACAACCTGAAATACAGCATGGTGTCCATGTGCGTCGGCATGGGCCAGGGCGCTGCCGGTATTTTTGAACGCGTTTAAGTCCACACATACAAGCCCCACACCATGTCCGACATCCTCATCGACACCACGGCGGGCGTGACCACGCTCACCATCAACCGCCTGGACAAAAAGAACTCGCTCACGCAAGCCATGTACGGCGCGTTGGCCGATGGGCTGG
>JBEEJM010000123.1:0-3179 GCA_041169205.1 Pseudomonadota bacterium
AATCGCAGCTAAGGAGGCTGAGGCGATTCCCTTGCCAAGGGAAGACACCACACCGCCGGTGACGAAGACAAATTTGGTCATGTCAGGGGGAGCAACTGTGCTCAGGGAGGTGGTAAAGCGAGATTATACGGGGCAGGTTTGCGATACCGGCGATCTGCGGCGTTGCAAACCTTGCAAAGGCGCGAGCCTTTGCAGCGGCCTGCGCCTTGCAGCTCATCCGGTCTCGCAAACCTGCCGGGCTCTGCTACATTGCGGGCGATGAATGATTTAGCTGGAAAACATATTGTTCTGGGGCTCACCGGGGGCATCGCCTGTTACAAGGCCGCCGAGTTGTGCCGCGCCCTCATCAAAGAGGGGGCCACAGTTCAAGTCGTGATGACCGAGGCTGCGGCCCAGTTCATCACGCCGGTGACCATGCAGGCACTCTCCAACCGCCCGGTGTACGACTCCCAGTGGGATGCGCGTGAGGGCAACAACATGGCGCATATCAATCTGAGCCGTGAGGCTGATGTGATTTTGATTGCGCCTTGCAGTGCCGACTTCATGGCCAAACTGCTGCATGGCCGCGCAGATGACTTGCTCAGCCTAATGTGCTTGGCCCGCCCGATCGACACCGTGCCCCTGCTGGTGGTCCCCGCCATGAACCGTGAAATGTGGGCTCACCCGGCCACGCAGCGCAATATGGCGCAGCTCAAGGCGGACGGCACCACTGTGCTGGGGGTTGGCAATGGCGACCAGGCCTGTGGTGAAACCGGTGACGGCCGCATGCTGGAGCCTCTGGAGTTATTGCAGGACGTCATCGCTTTTTTTCAGCCCAAACTGCTGGCCGGTCAGCATGTGCTGGTGAGCGCGGGCCCCACCTACGAAGCAATTGACCCGGTGCGCGGCATTACCAATCTGTCCAGCGGCAAGATGGGGTTTGCCATTGCGCGGGCGGCGCAAGAGGCGGGTGCCGACGTGACGTTGGTAGCGGGACCAGTGGCGCTGGCCACGCCACGCGGGGTGCGCCGTGTGGACGTGAAATCTGCATCAAATATGCTCTTAGCCCTCGTGGAATATGCGCAGGAAGCTACTATTTTTATAGCAACTGCAGCGGTTGCCGACTGGCGACCCGCCACGGCAAGTGGCCAAAAAATCAAGAAAGAGGCGTCGGGCCAGCCACCGCAACTCGGGTTTGTGGAAAACCAGGATATTTTGGCAACCATCGCCCAATCACCCCGCGCTGCCAGTGGTGCCTTGTATTGCGTGGGCTTTGCAGCAGAAAGCCACGACTTGCTGGCCCACGCCACCGCCAAGCGCGCCCGCAAGGGGGTGCCACTGTTGGTGGGCAACATTGGCCCCGCCACCTTTGGGCAAGATGACAACGCACTGTTGCTGGTCGATGCCCACGGTGCCCGAGAAATTCCCCGGAACACCAAGCTGGCGCTGGCCCGCCAGCTGGTTGCAGAAATTGCCACCCGCTTAAAACAAACCGCACACTGAACCGCATGAAAATTGACGTCAAAATTCTCGACAGCCGCTTGATCGACAACCTGCCCAACTACGCCACACCGGGTAGCGCGGGGCTGGACTTGCGAGCGTGCCTGGACGCGCCGCTTACGTTGGAACCCAATGCCTGGCAGTTGGTGCCCACCGGCATGGCGATTCACCTGGCAGACCCGGCTTACGCCGCGCTCATACTGCCGCGCTCAGGCTTGGGCCATAAACACGGCATCGTGTTGGGTAACTTGGTGGGGCTGATTGACAGCGATTACCAGGGGCAGCTGATGGTGAGTGCCTGGAATCGCAGCGACGTCGCTTTCACCCTGCAGCCCATGGAGCGCTTGGCCCAGCTGGTGATCGTGCCGGTTGTGCAGGCTGAGTTCAACGTCGTGAGTGATTTCACCGCTGCCACAGAACGCGGTGAGGGCGGCTACGGCTCCACGGGGAGAAAGTAGCGCTTCTGCTTAGTGCAGACTGTCGCTGCCAGGGGCTTCGGTGTGGAACTGCTGAATGCGAAAGAACCCGGTTCCCGTTGAGCCTTGGCCGATTTCTTCTTCGGTCGCTTCCCGCACACTTTCCACCTTGATGGTGATGCGAATCGCAATACCTGCCAGCGGATGGTTGCCGTCCAGCACTACATGCTCCGGGTAAATGTCAGTCACGGTGTAGATCGTGTCTTTGGGTGCGTTGGGGTTGCAGCCAGCGGGCAGGGCAGAGCCTTCCATCGTCAGGCCTTCCTGCAGGTCTGGCGGGAACAGCTCTCGGGGTTCCAAAAACAGCAGTTGGTCGTTAAAGTCACCAAATGCTTGCTCGGGTTCAATCTGCAGTTGAACGGTAGCGCCAGCGGCGTGGCCCTGTAGTGCTTCTTCAATGGGGGGGAGCAAATCCCGACCACCAATCAAAAACTCTGCCGGCTCGTCGAGCACGTCCAATACTTCACCCAAAGTGTCTTTCAGCGTCCAGGTGAGGGCAACGACGCATTGTTGAGAGATTTCCATAGGAGAATTGTCCCATGAACATTCAAGAACCTCTGCAACTGCTGGGCGGACTGTCGCCGCAGACCTTTATGCGTCGCCACTGGGAGAAAAAGCCGCTGCTGATTCGCCAGGCGATTCCCGGCTTCAAACCGATTCTGGACCGCACCGAACTGCTGGACTTGGCGGCCATGGACGATGTGGAGTCGCGTCTGGTGGTGCAGGCGGTTCCAGGCAAAGAAAAAGCCTGGCGCATGCGCCACGGCCCGCTGCCACGCAAGGCGTTGCCACCCTTTAAGCAGCCGAAATGGACTGCGTTGGTGCAAGGTGTGGACCTGCACGATGAGCGCATTCACGCGCTGATGAACCAGTTCCGCTTTGTGCCCGACGCACGGCTGGACGATCTGATGATCAGTTATGCCACCGACGGCGGCGGCGTGGGGCCGCACTTTGACAGCTATGACGTGTTTTTGTTGCAAGCCCACGGGCGCCGTCGATGGCGCATCGGCCGCCAAAAAGACTTGAGCCTGGTGCCCGACATGCCGCTAAAGATATTGGCCAACTTCGAGCCCGAGATGGAGTTTGTGCTGGAACCTGGCGACATGCTGTACCTGCCACCCCGCTGGGCGCACGACGGCATTGCCGAGGGTGAGTGCATGACTTATTCGATCGGGTTTCGTTCTCCCTCTAAAGGCGAGTTGGCCCGTGAGGTGTTGCAACGCA
>JBEEJM010000124.1:0-4117 GCA_041169205.1 Pseudomonadota bacterium
TGGCCAATGTGCGCGCGCTGCTCAACGCGGTGCTGTCGCTGGACGGTGGCCGCTACACCACGCCTTACGGACTGGTGCGCGCCTTGCGCGCGGGGGGCATCCCCGCACCGGTGCGCTCGGACGCGGCTGCCGTGCGGCTGCTCACAGTCCACGGGGCCAAGGGGCTGGAAGCGCCCTTGGTTTTGCTGTTGGATACCGATGGTGAAAGCCCACGCGCCGAGAGCATGGGCGTGCTGGTCAACTGGCCTGGCGAAGCTGCCTACCCCCAGCGCTTTGTTTTCTTGGCCAGCGAATCGCGCCCACCGCCTTGTGTGGTGGACGCGTTGGCGCTAGAGCAGGTTGAGCGCCGACGCGAAGAACTCAACGGCCTGTATGTGGCCCTCACGCGCACCCAGACCACGCTGGTGATTTCCAGCATGGAGCCGCACATTGCCAATGCAGGCAGTTGGTGGCAGCGCCTCGAAGCGCTGGCGGCCGACACGATTGTTGAGGCGGTTGTTGTGGCGGGGGTTGGCCCCACCACACCCACGGTGACGCTGGAACTGAACGATGGCTCGGAGCTTGAAACTCGCCCCATTACCCTAAAAATATTGCAAAATAGGCCTCTAGCCCCCGTGGAATATGCGCAAGCAGCTATCAAAAAAGTAGCAATTTCAGTGGGTGAAGACACTGCCGATTCGCGCTTGGGTCAGGCCATGCACCGTTTGCTGGAGTGGGTCAGCCCCGCGCCAGGGGGCGGCGGCACTGCACCGTGGACTGCGGCGCAGCTGGGCCGTGCGGAAACCGAGTTTGCGCTGGACAGCGCCCAAATCAATACCGCCGCTGCCATGGCGCTGGGCATTCTGCAAGGCGAGGGTGCCTGGGCGTGGGACGCCACCCAGCTGCGTTGGTGGGGCAACGAGGTGCCGATGGTTCAACGCGGACGCACCATTCGCCTCGACCGTCTGGTGCAACAGGGCAGCACCGGCGAATGGTGGATACTGGACTACAAATCGGCAAGCCGTCCGCAAGACCAGCCCGAACTGCTGGCCCAATTGGCCAGCTACCGCAACGCCGTGCGCCAAGCCTATCCTGGCCAGGTCGTACGCGCCGCATTTTTGACGCCGCAAGGCACTCTGATTGAGTAAATTTTTCCATGCATTCTGAACCCCAAGTCATCGTCATAGGCGGCGGCCCCGCCGGCCTCATGGCCGCCCAGGTACTGGCCGATGCCGGACACGCCGTGCACCTGTATGACGCCATGCCCTCCATCGGCCGCAAGTTTTTGCTGGCCGGCAAAGGCGGCCTCAATCTCACGCACTCCGAAGGCCCCGACACCTTTGGCGGGCGCTACGGTGCGCGCCGCGAAGTGATCGAAAACCTCATTCGCAGTCTCGACCCAGAGGCCCTGCGTGCCTGGGCTCTTGGCCTGGGCGTAGAGACCTTTATCGGCTCGTCAGGCCGTGTGTTTCCCAAAGACATGAAGGCCGCTCCCCTGTTGCGCGCGTGGCTCCATCGCTTGCGCCACCCGGCAGGTGGCACGGGCGTGCAATTTCATATGCGCCACCGCTGGACCGGCTGGGCTGCCGATGGCGCGCTCACGTTTGATACGCCGCAAGGCGCGCTGCAGGTGAAGGCCAGCGCCGTGGTGCTGGCGCTGGGCGGTGGCAGCTGGGCCCGTCTGGGTTCCAACGGCGCGTGGGTCAACCTGCTCGGCGCGCAGGGCGTGGCCGTGGCACCGCTGCTGCCTGCCAATTGCGGCTTTGATGTGCAGGGCGGCTGGACGGCGCATTTCTCGGAGCGATTTGCAGGGCAGCCGTTCAAATCGGTGGCGCTGGCGTTCACTAATTCACTGGGCGTGCGCATCGTCCGCAAGGGCGAGTTTGTGGCCACCGCTACGGGCGTAGAAGGCAGCCTCGTGTACGCCGCCTCCAGCCTGCTGCGCGACGAAATCATCCGCTCCGGCCATGCCACGCTGCACCTCGATTTATTGCCCGACATGTCTGCCGAAAAGGTGTTGGCCGAAGTGATGCATCCCCGCGGCACGCGCTCGCTGTCCAGCCACCTCAAGAGCCGTTTGCACCTGGACGGCATCAAGGCTGGTATCTTGTATGAGTGCTTGTCCAAAGAAGCGTTTAATAACCCCGCTCAACTGGCCGCCGCCATCAAGGCGCTGCCCATCACCCTGCAAGCCGCCCGCCCGCTGGACGAAGCCATCAGCACCGCCGGTGGCGTGCTGTTTGAAGTGCTCACCCCGGACCTAATGCTGGAGAAATTGCCCAGCGTGTTTTGCGCCGGGGAAATGCTGGATTGGGAAGCGCCTACGGGGGGCTATCTGCTGCAAGCCTGCTTTGCCAGCGGGCATCGGGCGGGGCAGGGGGCTTGCGGGTATTTGAAGACGTTGGAGTGAAAGACAGGCTGACCCACATCCCGGCCTACCGCGATAGGCAGGGATGCGGGTGGGCCGATGTCGTGGGCGATTAGGCGTCGGTTTTTAGGTGACCGTCGCTCAGTAACTTTGCGAGGATGGCCGCATCCGAGCCACCACCGCCAGCATAAGTCTGTAGCGCCGTGAATTGCACATTTTCCAACGTGATGGTCTGACCGGTACCACCAGGCGCGGCACCATTCGCATCCACCGTAATAACTGTTTGCCCGACGCTGTTCGCGCTGAAATGGAGGTAGGCCTCCAGGCTGGTTGCGTTCGCGTTTTCTCCGACCAGCAAGTCTCTCACGTCCAGCATATCGCCACCGTTGGCCACTGGTGCCAAATTGAAGTCCTTGATGACATCCGCCCCGGTTTCGGCCCAACTCCACTTGAAGACATCGGCACCATCGCCGCCGATCAATAGATCATTACCTGCTGCACCTTGCAGAATGTCATTGCCGATGCCACCATTTAAGGTGTCGTTACCAGCTGTACCGAGCAAAGTGTCATTGCCGAATGAACCACCCAGCTGATCGTTATAGGTAAAGGCGGTTGACGTAACCGTATGGCTTGCGCTGTCTGTAACTGATGCTGTAATAATTTTATTTGTTTCTTGACCTAACGTACTGACATTGAAGGCTGTGAGCGTGTAACTAAAGTTGCCTGCGCTATCGGCAGTAGCGGTGCCAAGAGTGAAGTTTTCAGAATGAAGGGTAACCAAACTGTTCGCCTCTGCAGTCCCCGTAACAAGATTGCTATTGCCACTACCATTGCCTTGGGTGCCTACCTGGGCACCATCACCAAGAGAGATGAGACCTGAGTGGGCAAATAGCCCCCCATTGGTGCCATTGGGACCTGTAATCGTAGTCCCGGCACCAACAGAGATATAGTTTTCTGCAAAAATTGTTCCTAAGAACGTAGCGTCTGCACCAATGGACGCATAACCGTTCGAAGCATTCCAGATAACGCTAGCACCCTCACCTGCATTGATTAAAACAATGTGCGTACTAGCGCCAATTGCTAAAACATCAGTGATGTTAAAAATCCAAGTCTGATTAGCAAGACCCTGACCATCAAGTGTCAGGGTAGTACTTGCCGTTGTAGAGAAACTTGCGGCACTATAAACACCCGCCACTAAGGTTCCATCCCCCATGGTTGCAGTGAGTGCTGTACCACTGCCCAACGCCTTTAAAGCAATTTGCGTATCGGCTACTAGTTGCAAATCAGCCTGTAACTCTGCTTGCATTAGCACTGAAGGTAATGCGAACTGCGACAGAGATGTACTAGAAGCACCTAATGTGATAACACCAACTGCTGCTATCGCACCATCAATTATGGAGTCAGCACCCGTAGTGGCATAAGTGCCAGCCAAGATGCTGCCCGACACGGTGGCTGCTGCCCCAGTAGACGTGTAAGTGCCAGAAAAAACGCTACCGTCAACATGCGCATTAGCACCCTCAGACGTGTAAGTACCAGACATGATGCTACCAGTGACATTTGAATTTGCACCTGTAGATACGTAGGTACCAGCGAGAATTGATAAGTCACTAAAGACGGAAGATATTGCTACACCTGTAATGGTGACTAGCGTTGTGGTATCGCCCATGACCGCGGAATCCGAGCCTGCGGGCGAGGTATTGCCTGCCACATCGGTCAAGGTTGCGGAGACGCTCAAGGTGGCGCCATCGGCGGGACGGGGGTACTCAAAAG
>JBEEJM010000125.1:0-4390 GCA_041169205.1 Pseudomonadota bacterium
CGTTCATGGGCGTGCGAATTTCGTGGCTCATGTGGGCCACAAAACTGCTCTTGGCCTGGTTCGCCGCCTCGGCCTGCAGGCGCGCTTCAATCAGTTCCGAGGTGCGCACGGCCACCAGCGCTTCCAGGTGGTTGCGGTGCCGGTCCAGTTCTTCGGCCAGGCTGCTTTGCTGGGTGATGTCGCGCACACAGGCGATAAAAATTGCGCGCCCTTCGCGCTGCACGCGCGACAGCGACAACGTCATGGGGAACACCGTACCGTCCTTGCGCTGGCCCAGCACCTCGCGAATCACCCCCATCTCATGCGGGGCACGGCGCGGCTGGGGCGTCAACACGGCCACGTTATAGCCCAGCATCTCGTCCAGCGGGTAGCCAAAAATAGTGCGGGCCGCCAGGTTCACCGACTCCATCACGCCGTCCTCGTCCACCGTGATGACGCCATCCACCATATTGTTCAGAATGGCCTGGGTGTGCAGTGCCGCCTCGCGCAGCTTGGCCTCAGCACCGCATTTGTACAGCGCCATCTCCAGTACCGTGCGCAATTCGCGCTCCGAGAACGGCTTGAGGATGTAGCCATAGGGCTGCACCTCCTTGGCGCGCGCCAGCGTGTCGTCTGACGCAAACGCCGTCAGAAACACCACCGGCACCAGGGTTTGCTCGCGCAGCGCCTGCGCCGCACTGATGCCGTCCATGCTGCCGGCCAGCTGAATATCCATCAGCACCAGGTCGGGTTTCAGGGCCAGGGATTGCGCAATCGCATCTTCCCCGCGTGTGGCATGGCCGACCGGGTCATAGCCCAGGATTGCGAGTTGTTGTTGAATGTCGCGGGCAACGATGGTTTCGTCTTCTACGACCAAAATTTTGGGGCGGTTCATGGTGCCTCGGGGGTCGTGCTCGACGCGTCCACAGGCACGGAAAACGTCACCGTAAACACCGCGCCAGCCTCGGGGGTGGACGCCATGTCCAGCACGCCCTGAAGCTGCTTGGCCAGATCAGCCACCAGTTGCATGCCCAGCGACTGGCTGCGTTTTGTCGCAAAGTCTGCGGCCAATCCGACACCGGTGTCGGCTACTTGCAGCTGCACCTGGTGCGAGCCCGGCAAGGGCTGCAGCCGCACCCGCACCACGCCACTGCGTCCGTCGGGGAAGGCATGCTTGAAGCAATTGGAAATGAGCTCATTCACCAGCAAGCCACAGGGTGTGGCCTGGTCGATATTGACGCGCACACTGGCCAGGTCCAGCTCCAGACGCACCGCCCCGCCCTGGGGTACCAGCGTGCGAAACGCCTGCTGGGTGAGTTGCGCCAGGTAGGTGCCCAAATCGACGGATGCAAAAATGCCCGCCCGGTACAGCGACTCGTGCAACAAGGCCATGGAGCGTATGCGCCCCTGCATATCGAGCAGCACGGCCCGGGTGTCGCCCTGGGTGCTGCGGCCCCCTTCCAGACGCAGCAGGCTGGTGATGACCTGCAGGTTGTTCTTGACCCGGTGGTGCACCTCGTTGAGCAGGCCGGTTTTTTCAGCGAGGGCGGCCACCATCGCCGCCTCGGCGACTTCGCGCGCGTGTGCGGTTTCGTGCAAATCGTATTCGCGCTGTTGCAGCACCGCGAGCAGGCGGTTGAAGCCTTTGATCAGGTCGCCAATTTCGTCAGAGCGCACCACGGCCAGGGACTGAAAAGGCTCATTGCGGCGCACCCGCCGCCGCAAATCGGCGGCAGCGACCACCAAAGGTGAGAGCTGCTTTTTGAGCAGCAACCACACCAGCAACGCCGCCAACAAACTCATGGCCACAGCCGCAGCGATGAGCTGCTGCTGCACCTGCCGAATCGGTTCAAATGCCTCTTCGGTAGGCAAGGCCACCGCCACCACCCAGCCTGATGTGGCCATGGGTTTGCCGGAGGCCAGCACCTCCACACCCAAGGGATTCACCCAAACTTCGGTACCTTCGCGTGCTTGCATCAGCTTTTCCATGCGTGGAATCTTGCCCGGGGGCGGCAGCTGGGTCATGTTGCGCTTCGCGTCGGTGGCGATGATGAACAGGCGCAAACGAGGCTCTATCAAAAAGTAGCCCCCGGTTTTGCCCGCCCGCGTGGTGCTCACCTGGTCCAGAAAATTGGGCAACCCCAGGTCGGTAATGCCGCCCACGGCACCCAACACCACACCGCGTTCGTCCAAAATCGGCACCAAAATGGAGAACACCGGGGTTTTCAATAGGACACCCAGATGGGGGCGACCAATCGTCGTTTTTCCCTGCAACAAGGTGCGGGCAACGTCTGGGTCATCCATATAGTTGCGCCCCGATCGCCCGGGCACCGGTGGCTCGTCGGCCAGCACGGCGCCATCCGCCGACAGCACAAAAATCCCCCGGTTGAACAAGACCTGGTAGGCCGGCAAAAGGTGTATCTCCGTTTGCAGCGCCTGGGGGCCTGCGCGCGAAACGCTGGCGCGGCCCTGGGCCAGTGCTTCAAGTGCGCGCACACGGTCTTGCATGTTCCGGTCCAGCGCCAGCGCAATGCCCGACACCGTGGCCAACTGCTGCTCCCCCAGCGCGTGGACCATGTTCTGGCGCAGCGTGACACTCACGTAACTCACCAGCCCCCAGATGCCCAACAACAGGATGGACAGCGTCACCACGGTGAGCCGCATACGCAAAGAACGCCACACTTTTGCTCCTAAAAGCATAGCTGCTCGCGCACGTTCCATGGGGGCTAGCGTCATTTTTTACTTAAAAATACGACACTGAACACGGCCCCACCCGAGGCGGTGCTGTGGGGCTCGATGTGCAGCACGCCGTCCATCTGCGTCGCCAGATCGCTCACCAGTTGCAACCCCAAGGACTGGGCGCGCCGCACATCAAAGTCGTCGGCCAGGCCCACGCCGGTATCGGCCACACGCAGGCACCATTTGCGATCACTTTGTTGCTGCAACGACACCTGCACCACACCGCTGCGGCCGTCCACAAACGCGTGCTTCAGGCAGTTGGAGATCAACTCATTGACCAGCAGGCCCGCGGGAGTCGCCTGGTCCAGGCTGATAGCCAAGGGGGCCAGGTCCAGCTCCAGGCGCACCGAGCCATCGTTGCTGTCGTTGGACCGAAACGCCTGCATACACAGCTGCTTCAGGTAGGCCCCCAGGTCGACCGAGGCGAACGTCCCGGTGCGGTACAGCGACTCATGCAGCAGCGCCATCGACCGGATGCGGCCCTTCATGTCATCGAGCACGCTGCAAACTGCCGGGTCTGAGCTCCTGCCGACCTCCAGGCGCAGCAGGCTGGTGATGACCTGCAGGTTGTTCTTGACCCGGTGGTGCACCTCGTTGAGCAGCGCGGTTTTTTCCTGCAAGGCCGAGCACAAGTTTTCTTCCGCCAGTTTGAGGGACGTGATGTCGACCATCAACCCCCGCAGCCAGCGCGGTTGTCCGTCCACCGCACCCACCCGCACACTGTCACGCAACCACACCACGCGGCCGTCATAGGCGACGAAGCGGTACTCGAAGTCGTAGTTTGCCAGCCGAGCCGTGCAGGCGGCGCAATGCGCCACCGCCCACTCCCGGTCGGGGGCATAAATGTGTTCGGCCCAGAACCCCGGCAGCAACCAGTCTTTGGCCGGGTAGCCCAGCATGCGTTCGGCGTTTTGGCTGACCGACAGGAAATCGAAGGTCTGAACATCGGCCTCCCACACAATGCCATCGGTGGCTTCGACCAGATCTCGGAAACGCTGGTCGCGCTCACGCGTTACCTGCTCGCCTTTTCGGCGTTCAGTAATGTCATACAGCAGCACCAAATGGGTTTGCGAATACGTCGCCTCCAGGGGCGATGCGCTGACCAGCGCAAACCGGTTGCTGCCGTCTTTGCAGCGCACCCGCACTTCCATAGGGCTGAAATCGGCACCGGTGAGCCGGGCCTCGTCAAGCTTGGCGACCCAGGTGTCTTGCACCCACTGCCGGTACACCGGTTCGGGGTAAGCCCGCACCCACCAATGGGCCACCTCGGGAATGTCGGCCAGGGTGTATCCAAAGGTTTGCACAAAGGCCGGGTTGAGGTAGGTGATGCGCAGGGACTCATCGTTCAAGGCCATGGGCACCGGCGAGGCGTCAATCACGGCCCGGAATTTGGCCTCGGTTTCCATCAGCTGGCGCGTGCTGTTCCATTGGCGCAGCGCCGTGGTCACGCGCCAGGACAGCAGCGTCAGGTAACCGCGGTTGACATCCTTCACCAGGTAGTCATGCACGCCCATGTGCAAGGCCCGCACCGCAACGTCTTCGTCCCCCGCACCGGTCACAAAAATCACCAGCTGCCCGGCAAACGCGTCCATCAGGTCGAACGAGGTGCCGTCGCCCAGGTGGTAGTCCGACAAAATAATGTCAAACCGCTGTGCTGCCAGCGCCACGCGGG
>JBEEJM010000126.1:0-4644 GCA_041169205.1 Pseudomonadota bacterium
GCTCCACCGTGCTCAAGATGGGTACCAAGGTCAAAAGCATCCGCCTGGTCGGTGGCGACCACGAGGTGGACTGCAAGATGGACGGCGGCAGTTTCATGCTGAAGGCCTGCTTTTTGAAGAAGGCCTGAGTCCGGTCGCATCGGTGAGGGCTCTAGAGTATTTGCAGCATTTAATGTGCGATATACAATTCGCCATATCCCATCTTTGGAGGCGCACCATGTCGACCAGCACCGTGTTCACCAACAACCGCAGCCAGGCCATCCGCCTGCCTGCTGACATGCGTCTGCCTACGTTTGTGAAACGCGTCAACGTCCGCGCGCGGGGCATGGAACGCATCATTACGCCGCTGGAAAACACCTGGGACAGTTTTTTCCTCGATGCAGCGCCTGTGCCGGATGACTTTCTGCCAGAACGCGCAAGCCAGGAGCAGCCCGAACGCGAAAGCCTGTGATGTTGAAGTTCCTGCTGGATACCAACATCGTGATTTACGTTATCAAGCGCAAGCCCCTGTCGGCGCTCACCTTCTTCAACACGCATGCAGGACACATGGCGATATCGTCCATCACGCTGGCCGAGCTCTTGCATGGTGCCGAAAAAAGCAACGCTCCTGCGCAGACACTGGCTGTCGTGGAAGACTTTTGTAGCCGGTTAGAGGTGCTGCCATACGGCCCCAAAGCCGCACAACACTACGGCAGCATTCGGGCCAGCCTAGAGAAAATCGGTCAACCCATTGGCGTCAATGACATCCACATCGCGGCCCACGCACGCAGTGAAGGCTTGACGCTGGTCACCAACAACCTGCGCGAATTCGAGCGCGTGCCAGCCTTGCAGTTGGAAAACTGGGTGGCGTAACGCTCGTGCCTAATGCCTAGTGGTGGTGCCCGTGCGCGCCGTGCACGTGGCCGTGGGTGATTTCTTCCTCACTGGCAGCGCGCACTTCCAGCACCTTCACGGCAAAGCGCAGCGTTTTACCCGCGTGGGGGTGGTTGCCATCCAGATGCACCACCGGGCCTTTGATCTTGGTCACCGTAAAGACGACGGTGCTGCCGTCTTCGCCCCGGCCTTCGAGCTGGCCGCCCACTTTCACGCCTGGGGGAAACTGGGTTTTAGGGATGGTTTGCAGCAGCGCTTCGTTGTATTCGCCAAACGCGTCTGCGGCTTGCAGCTCCACGGTGGCGGCAAAGCCGACGCCCTGGCCCTCCAGCGCTTCTTCAATCTTGGGGAAGGTGTTACCGTAGCCACCGTGCAGGTAAGAAATGGGCTCCTGGCTCTCGTCGAGCAGTTTGCCAGTGGTGTCAGAGACTTTGAATTGCAGTGTGACTGCGGTGTTTTTGGTAATGTTCATAGTCGCTATTATCTAAAAAAGCCCTGCCCGTTTCTTGCCATGTCACCGTTGCACGGTACAAGGCCCTGCGAAGGTGAAATAATTAGGGTATCTATCTACTTGGAAGCAGAAACATGAGCGACGCACAACAACGCATTGACGAACTGGTCAAGGGCAACGAAATCTTGCTGTTTATGAAGGGCAACGCCAGCTTTCCGCAGTGCGGTTTCTCGGGCCGTGCCATTCAGATTTTGAAGGCCTGCGGCGTAGACACCAAGACGGTCAAGACCGTCAACGTACTCGAAGACGACGGCATCCGCCAGGGCATCAAGGAATACAGCCAGTGGCCCACCATTCCCCAGCTCTACGTCAAAGGTGAGTTCATTGGTGGCTCGGACATCATGATGGAAATGTACGAGTCCGGCGAATTGGCACAAACACTGGGCAAGAGCTAAACCCACGCCGGGTAGCACTTGGCCGTCTTCAACGCTCACGATGCGGATGCGCTGGCACTGCGCGTGCGGCGTCTATTTCAGTACAGCGCCGTCGTACTGGTCGCCTTTGTTCTGACGGCAATCAACTACGGCCTGCAAGGCCGCATGGACGTGGTGTTGATTCTGTTGGCCAGCGCCCTGACCATGCCGCTGTGCATGTGGGTCAATGTCCGGCGCTCCCATTACCTGGCCAGCCTGCTGATGCTGGCGTCCATTACTTTGGCGCTGTCGGCGCTGATGTGGCGCAGCGAGGGCCTGGCAGATTCGGCGTTGCTGGGCTTTCCGGTCATTTTGGTGGGGGCCGCACAGTTTCTCAAACCCCGGCATTTCGTTGTGCTTCTGGGGTTGATGCTGCTGATCGTGCTGGGCTTGGGCGTGGGCACGGTGATGGGCTGGCAAACGATGGCCATGGCAGCCACACCGACGGATCGCATCACCGACTCCCTCACCATTCTGACCATAGGCGGCTACCTGACCTGGCTGTTGACGCATGACATGCAGAAGTCGCTGACCGCACTGCGACAACAGATCCGAAACTTGCACACCTCGGAAATAGACCTGAAGTTTCTGGCGCAGCACGACTCCCTGACACGCCTGCCCAACCGGGTGCTGGGCAGCGAGCTCATAGAGCGCGCCATGCTGGGCAACCGTCGGCGTGACTTGCAGGTGGCGCTGCTGTTTGTGGACCTGGACAACTTCAAGGACATCAACGATTCCCTGGGCCACAGTGCGGGAGACGAATTTCTCAAAGAAGTGTCCCTGCGTTTGTTAACCGCCGTGCGGGTGGCTGACGTGGTCTGCCGCCAGGGCGGTGACGAATTTTTAATCGGCCTGCCAGACATGGCCAGCAATGACGACATTGCCCAGGTGGCCAAAAATGTTCTGCAACACATGCAGGCCCCTTTCACCTTGCGTGACACCGAAATTTTGGCCTCGTGCTCCGTCGGCATCGCGGTGTACCCCAAGGACGGCCACTCTTTTGAAGAGCTGCTGCGCCACGCGGACCTGGCCATGTACCAGGCCAAAGAATCCGGGCGCAATACCTACCGGTTTTTTGACGAAGACATCAACGCCAGCATTCGCGAAAACCTGCATTTGATATCGACCATGCGGGCGGCCATCGTGCAAAACGAATTCGTGCTGCACTACCAACCCATCTTCGACCTGCGCACCCAGGCCGTGGTGGGCGTGGAGGCGCTGGTGCGCTGGCAAAACCCCAAGCTGGGACTGGTCGCTCCCAATATGTTCATTCCCACGGCCGAAAAATCGGGGCTGATTGTGGAGCTGGGCCAATGGGTGATTGACGAGGCCTGCCGTCAAATGAGCGCCTGGCGTGAGGCCGGTGCGCCACGGATGACGGTCTCGGTGAATATGTCGCCGGTGCAATTCCGGCGCGGCGATGTGGAGGGCGTGATCGGGCGCGCACTGGCCCGCTCGGGGCTGGACCCGGCTTGCCTGGAACTCGAAGTGACCGAGTCCACGCTGGTGCAGGACACCGACAAGTTCATCGCGGTGTTGCAGCGCATCAAGGGCCTGGGCATCCGCATTTCGATTGATGACTTTGGCACCGGCTACTCCAACCTGTCGTACCTGCAGCGCTTTGCGGTGGACAAGCTCAAGATCGACCAATCGTTCGTCAAACGGCTCACCAACGGCCCGCAGGACGCCGCCATCGTCAATGCCATCATCCAGATGGCCAAGAGCCTGCACCTAACCACCAACGCCGAAGGGGTAGAAGACGAGGCCACGCGGGCGCTGTTGGCGGAGATGGGCTGCGATCTGGCACAAGGCTATCTGCTGGCCCGCCCCATGACGGCTGACCAGTTCGGCGTCTACATTTCCCAGGCCTTGCGGGCACCTAAAACCGCGTTGGGGTAGGGTGGCTTGCCGCGCGAGCCGTTGTAGCGGCCCAGGGCCATGAACAGGTCGCCCCCTTCACGGTCGATGTAGTGCCGCAAAATCACGCAACCAAAACGCAGGTTGGTCTGCATGTGAAACAGCTTGCCCGCGTCGCCATCGCCCAGCACACGGGTCCAAAACGGCATGACCTGCATGTAGCCACGCGCACCGGCAATGCTGACGGCGAATTTGCGAAAACCACTTTCCACCTGAATCAGGCCCATCACCAAGGCCACGTCCAAGCCCGCACGTTTGCTTTCGTACCAGACGGTTTGCAAAAACTCTTTGCGGGTTTCCCAATCGGGCTTTTTTTTCTTGAGCTTCTCGCTCATGGCACCTAGCCAGCGCAGGTATTGCAAGCGCGCTTCGGTGTTCGCAAACTCAGGAACGGGCGGTGCGGCCTTGTGCACCGCCGAACTCAGCGCTGTGCGCACCGCGTCGATCAGCGGCTCTTCTTGCTGCGCGCCAGCGTAGGCTTGCTCCTGAAACGATAGCGTGCCAAGCAATGCCAGCGGGGACAAGACGGCAATTCGCCTTGAAACCTTCGCTACCCCTTGCCCTGCACGCATGCGTTCAGGCGCCCAGGCGAGAAAGCAACAAAGCCGCAATATCGGCCACGGGCACATTGGTGGCAGCGGCGTCGCGGCGGTGCTGGTATTCCACGTTGCCTTCTTTCAGACCGCGGTCGCCAATCTTCACGCAATGCGGCACGCCAATGAGTTCCCAGTCGGCAAACATGGCACCCGGGCGCTCGTTGCGGTCGTCCAGAATCACATCCACACCAGCGGCCAACAACTCGGCGTAGAGCGCATCGGCAGCCGCCTTCACTTCGGGGAAACGGTCCGGGTTGATGGGGCACAGCACCACCGTAAAGGGGGCCAGCGAGTCGGGCCAGATGATGCCTTTGTCGTCGTGGTTTTGTTCAAT
>JBEEJM010000127.1:0-7587 GCA_041169205.1 Pseudomonadota bacterium
CATAGGCCAGGCGATGAGCGACAAGGCCGTGGGCAGTGGCAAGATCACCGCCACAGAAGTGGCGCAAATGGTGTTTGACGCGATGGCCGCCAACCAGTTTTACATCTACAGCCACCCCAAAGCCATTGGCTCGGTGCAGTCCCGCATGGAAGACGTGCTGCAGGCCCGCAACCCAACCGACCCGTTTGCGCACAAGCCCGAATTGGGCGTGGAGCTGAAGAAAGCGCTGCGCGCTTAGGCCGCTTCTAAAAGCGCCGCGTAACTGTGGCTTAATACGGGGTTCAACTTTTTACTTTTTTTCAGGATTCGACATGGGCAATAAAATCGTCACCGAAGCAGACCGCAAAGCCACTCCCGCTCCCAAGCCTCTGTCCGGTATGTCCCTGCCAACCGGCGGCCGTGGTCAAAAGGTCAGCCTGGAGCGCGGTGTTTCTACTCGCAGCAAAAAGAACCCCGGCAAGCGTTCCAAAAAGGGCGGTTAATCCGCTCCACTGGATTCGCTTCCATGAAAAAGCCCGCACAAGCGGGCTTTTTTGCGTCTTGGCTCGGCCTTTTAATTTCAATACGGCTTGAAGTTGCCACCACCGCGCGTTGGCATTGCCCGCAGCGGTGATGCCAACGCGCGGCGCTCGCCTTGGGACGCATGGCGATTGCGCACCGGTACCACTTCCTGGTCGGTTTTAAAGAAAGCAATGCTTTGCTGTAGCTGCTCGGCTTGGCCAGACAACTCTTCGCTGGTGGCGGCCAGCTCTTCGGAGGCAGAGGCGTTTTGCTGCGTGGCCTTGGTGAGTTGCCCCATGGCACCCCCAATTTGCACCACGGATGCACTTTGCTCGCTGCTGGCGGCGGTAATCTCTTGCACCAACTCGCTGGTTTTTTGAATGCTGGGCACAATTTCGTCAAGCAGCTTGCCGGCCCGTTCGGCAGTGGACACACTGGCGCTGGCCAGTTCGCCGATTTCTTTGGCAGCCTCCTGGCTGCGCTCGGCCAGCTTGCGCACCTCGGCCGCCACCACGGCAAAGCCTTTGCCGTGCTCACCGGCCCGTGCCGCTTCGATGGCAGCATTCAGGGCCAGCAGATTGGTCTGGTAGGCAATGTCGTCCACGATGCCGATCTTGCTGGCAATTTGCTTCATGGCCTTGACCGTCTGGGACACGGCCTCGCCGCCATCCGTGGCTTCGCGGCTGGCTTTGGTGGCCATGCTGTCGGTGACGCGGGCGTTGGCGCTGTTCTGGCTGACCGAGGCGGACATCGAATCCATTTGTGCCGTGGTTTCTTCCACGCTGGCGGCCTGTTCGCTGGCGGCTTGGCTGAGTGCCTGCGCGGTGGCGCTGACTTGGTTGGCTGCGCCGGTGAGGGCGTCGGCTGCGGCATGCACTTCGCCCAGCACGCGGGTCAGGTTGTCGGCGGTGGCGTTGGCGCTGTCTTTCACCTTGCCAAACAGGCCCGCGTAGTCGCGTTCAATGCGGTGGGTGAGGTCGCCCTCGGCAAACGCAGCCAGCAGGGCGGCGACATCCGTCAGGCCCTGTTCACTGGTGTCCATCAGCTGGTTCATGCCGGTGGACAGGTTGGCAAAAAAGCCGGTCTTGCCTTCTGTTGACAGCCGTTGGCTAAAGTCGCCCTGGCCCGCAGCCCCCACCAGTGCCGCCACCTCTTTTTCGGCGGCCAGCTGGTCGGTAATATCGTCCCATTGGCCAATGCTGCCCATGCGTTCGCCACTGGCCGACACCACGGCCGATGTGGTGATGCGGTACATGTGACCGCCCAATTCCATTTGCGACCGCGCCGTGCCGGTCATGGTGCGCAGACGGGCCAACACGGCTTGGGGTTCTGCATAAAAGACGCCGACACTGCCGTTGAGAATCTTGTCTGGATCGAAGCCCGGAATACTGCGGGCAAAGGCTGCGTGGTCGCGGTGCAGCGTGGTGCGCATGGCGTCATTGATGTAAACAATCGTGCCGTCGTCCGCTGCAATGCGAATGGGCATGCTCACGTTGTCCAGCGCAATGCGGATGCGTTCGTTGTGCGCCGCTGCACGCAGGTTGTGCTGCAGACTGTCGCGCACCGCGTCCATCTGGCGGTTGAACGCGGCTTTCTCGCCGGGTTGTGGGGGCAGCGACTGCGAAAAGTCCTGCGCTGCATACTGGTCCACCAGCGATGTGATTTGTTGCAGGCCATTGTTCTGGCTTGCCACCAAGGTGTTGACCTGTTCAGCCAAACGGGCAAAGTCGCCGGGGAGTTCCTGGGTGTCAATGCGGGCACCCAGCACACCGGCCTGTTGGTCCCGCGCCAGCGCTCCAATGCCGCTGGTCACATCGCCAATGCGCTGCCCCAGCGTCTTGACCGATGCCAGCAGGCTGGTGGTGTCGCCCTCTTTGAGGGTGATGGCATACCCCAGGTCGCCTTCAGAGATTTTGCCCACGGCACGGGCCACCTCGGCCGGTTCACCGCCCAGCTGGGTAAAGATGCTCTTGCCAATCCAGGTGCTCAAGGCGAGAAATAGCAGGACCGCTGTGGCACCGCAAGCCAATAAAAAGATCCGCGACGACTCCGCCACCGCGTTGGCTTCGGTTACTTCGTCCCGGGCAACGACTTCGTTGACGGTGACAATTTTTCGCAGCGTATCTGCACTGGTTTCCAGAAGGGGATCGAGTACACCCGCGCGCTGGTAGTACTCCTTAAACAGCTCAATCTGCCGGGCTTTCTGGCTGTTGCGGCTCAAGGCCGCGATCGTTTCACCGAGCAGGGCATCCGCCGCTTTGACCGCTGCAATCTGCTTGCGGTACATGTCCCAAAGTACGGCCTCTTCTTTGGACTGGGGCAGGGGTTCATAGATTTTGAGCCCTTTTTCATACAAACCCCAATGGTGCGCACGCTCACTCAAATCGTCTTTGAAGCCTTCTTGAGAGTCGTAATCCAGTTCGAAGAAAGCCGCGTGTCGGTTGTGGGAATTGACCTCGGCCAAGTTCACATCCATCAGCGCCAACCCCATGATCGCTGGCAGACGCACCGTGCTGATTTCGCTGGTTGCCGCAACCATTCGGCTTTGCGCCTGTAGGCCAGCGCCGATGAGGATGGCGATGGCGGAAAACGCCAGCAGTACCAACAGCGAAATTTTCTGTTTAAGCGTCAGGTTGCTCATAGGGTTCCTCTTTTTGATCTGCATTCTGGCCCGTATCACTGTGGCACACTCTCGCGCTCATATTGTGCCTGCTGTGTGGGCCCCATTCATCACTGAATTGCGACCGTTTCGATCTCTATTTCCCCCCGTTTATGCAGAAAATCATCGCGCAAATCGCGCAAGAAATCCGTGTTCGTCCCAACCAGGTGGAAGCCGCTGTCAAGCTCCTGGACGAAGGTGCCACGGTGCCGTTTATTGCCCGCTACCGCAAAGAGGTGACCGATGGGCTGGACGACATCCAATTGCGCGAGCTGGAAGCACGTCTCTCATACCTGCGTGAGCTGCGCGACCGCAAAGAAGTGGTGTGCAAAGCCATTGACGAACAAGGCAAGCTCACGCCGGTGCTGCTGGCCGCTATTCACAACGCCGCAACCAAGCAGGAAGTGGAAGACATTTACCTGCCGTTCAAGCTCAAACGCCGCACCAAAGGCCAGCTGGCCAAAGAGGCCGGGCTGGAGCCGCTGGCCGACGCGTTGTTTGCCGACCCGACGCTGGTGCCTGCGGATGCCGCTGTGCCCTACGTCATTCCCATGCGTCCGATAGTGGAGGGCGAAGACAAGCAGCCCGATTTTTCCACCGTGCAGGCGGTGCTGGACGGCGTGCGCGACTTGCTCTCCGAGCGCTGGGCCGAAGACCCGGTGCTGGTGCAAGACCTGCGCGCTTGGCTCTGGGCCGAGGGGGTGCTGCAAAGCAAACTGGCCGAAGGCAAAGACGAGAACAACGCCGATGTGTCCAAGTTCCGCGACTACTTTGACTACGACGAGCCGATTGGCCGCGTACCCAGCCACCGCGCGCTGGCCGTGTTCCGTGGGCGGGCGCTGGATATTCTGGATGCCAAGCTGGTGCTGCCAGAGCCAGATTTAGTGCCAAATCGGGCTCTAGCCCCCGTGGAACCTGCGCAAGCAGCTATCAAAACAAGAGCAACTCCGGTGGTGTCGCTAGCCGAAGGCCGCCTGGCTTTGCGCCTGGGCTGGAGCCACAAAGGCCGTGCCGCCGACGATTTGATCCGCAAATGCGTGGGCTGGACCTGGAAGGTCAAACTCAGCCTGTCCACCGAGCGCGACCTGTTCGCGCGGCTACGCGAAGACGCCGAAAAGGTCGCCATCAAGGTGTTTGCCGACAACCTGCGCGACCTGCTGCTGGCGGCACCTGCCGGACAGCGCGTCACCATGGGCCTGGACCCCGGCATCCGCACTGGCGTGAAAGTGGCCGTGGTCGATGCCACTGGCAAGCTGGTCGAAACCGCCACCGTGTTCCCCCACGAGCCGCGCAAAGACTGGGAAGGCTCGCTGCACACCCTGGGCAAGCTGTGCGCCAAACATGGCGTGAACCTGATTGCCATTGGCAACGGTACCGCCAGCCGCGAAACCGACAAGCTGGCGGCGGATTTGATCAAGCTCATGGCAAAAACTTCCGTTGTTGCTATTGAAAAAGTCGTCGTGTCCGAAGCGGGCGCCTCGGTCTACTCCGCCAGTGAATTCGCGTCGCAAGAAATGCCCGATGTGGACGTGAGCCTGCGCGGTGCGGCCTCTATTGCCCGCCGCCTGCAAGACCCGCTGGCCGAGCTGGTCAAGATTGACCCGAAAAGCATTGGCGTCGGCCAGTACCAGCACGACGTCAACCAGAGCGAACTGGCACGCACGCTGGACACGGTAGTCGAAGACTGCGTGAACTCGGTGGGCGTGGACCTCAACACCGCCTCGGTGCCACTGTTAAGCCGCGTGTCGGGCCTGTCCGGCACCGTGGCCAAGGCCGTGGTGCGCTGGCGTGAGGCCAATGGTGCGTTTGGCAGCCGCCAAGACTTGCTCAAAGTGACAGGCCTGGGTGCCAAGACCTTTGAGCAGAGCGCGGGTTTCTTGCGCATTCGTGGTGGCAGCAATCCTTTGGACATGACTGGCGTGCACCCCGAGACCTACCCGGTGATTGAACAGATCATCGTCAAAACTGGCAAACCGGTGGCGGAGATCATGGGTCGCGCCGACCTGCTCAAAACGCTCAAGCCTGAGCTGTTTTCCAATGCGACTTTCGGCGTCATCACGGTCAAAGACATCTTCACCGAACTCGAAAAACCCGGCCGCGACCCGCGCCCGGACTTCAAGGTGGCGCGCTTTAATGACGGCGTGGAAGACATCAAAGATCTGAAAGAAGGAATGATTTTGGAGGGCACCGTGAGCAACGTGGCCGCCTTTGGTGCCTTCATTGATCTGGGGGTGCACCAGGACGGTCTGGTGCACGTGAGCCAACTGGCGCACAAGTTTGTGAACGACGCGCGCGAGGTGGTCAAAACTGGCGACATCGTCAAGGTGCAGGTGGTGGAAGTTGACGTGGTGCGCAAGCGCATTGCGCTGACCATGAAGATTGGTGCAGCCCCGGCCCGCGGGAACGGCGAACGGGGAGGCGACCGGGCAGGGGACAACCGCTACCAGGGACCTGCACGCGGGGAACGGCAGCACAGTGGCCCGCAGGGCGCGCACCAAGACAGCGGTTTTGGCGGCAACTCGGCAATGGCGTCGGCGTTTGCCAAGCTCAAGCGCTAGCCCATAATCCACGCATCACGCTGACCGCTTGCAAAAAGGCCTCTTTTCATGAAACTTCCGGTGCTGCTAGAGACGCAATTCGAGCTGCCCAGCATTCCCAAAGTGGTAGCGCTGCTGCTGGTGGAGCTGGAGCGCACCGAGGTCGACCTGAAAAAGATCAACCAGTTGATCGGCACCGACCCGGCGCTGACCACGCGGCTGCTGCAGCTGGCCAATTCGCCTTTTTTCAAGCTCAGCGGCAAGATCAACAGCGTGTCCGAAGCGCTGGCGCTGCTTAACCTGGAACAGGTGCGCACCATGGCGCAGCAGGCGGCCAAGCATGCGTCGCTCAAAGCGGTGCCGGGTATTAACCTGCAGCAGTTCTGGGAATACAGCCACAACGTGGCGCGCGTGTCGCGCTCTCTGGCCGGGGTAGTGCGCCAAAACCAGCAAGCCGCATTTACCTGCGGATTGATTCACGCGGTGGGTGAGCTGGCCATGCACTTGGCGATGCCGCAGCTCATCGCCACCATGAACGCGGACGTCGCGCCGCTGGACCTCAAGCGCGCCAAGACCGAGCGCCGCAAGTTCGGTTATTGCTACGCCTCGGTGAGCGCCGGCTACGCGCGGCTATGGAATTTTCCGCAGACCATGGTTGACGCGCTGGAACACCAGTACGCCCCATTTGACAACAACGTCTACGAGCCCATGGCGGGGGTGATTCACCTGGCCGCCTGGCGCGCACGAGGCAAAGAGGCGAGTTTGAATGAGCGCGGTCTGGCCGTCACCTTTCCGGGTGAAGTCGGTGTGGCCCTCGGTCTGGACATCGACATGGTGCTACAGCAGGACCCGTTCGATTGGGCCGCGCATACATGATGGCCCCCACGCTCCGCCGCTGCGCGGGTCGCTGCCCCCCGAGGGGTCTAACTCGCCTTGGGGCGGCCCAGCGGCGAGTTGCATGAAAGCGCTTCAACTCTTCGCGGGCCCCAGGGCCCGCGCTGCTATTGCGGCACACGGGTTGCAGCCCGACGACATTTGCACTATTCCCGCCGCAGCCGGAGGCCCCAAAGGTTTGCTGCTGGGCGCGATGGATCGGTTCTTGTTTGGCGAGTGGTTGCCACAGTCGCAGCAGCCGATTGATGTGGTGGGCGCATCGATTGGCGCGTGGCGCATGGCTACGGCCTGCTTGGAAGAACCGGTGGCGGCCTTCAATAGGCTGGAGCACGACTACATCCACCAGCACTACGAGATGGCACCGGGTCAAAAGCGCCCGACCGCCGCTTTTGTGAGTGAAACCTTTGGCAAGAATCTGCAGGCCTTCTACGGCGGGCGGGTGCAAGAAGTGCTCAGCCACCCGCGTTACCGGCTGCACATCCTCACCTCGCGCGGCAGGCATTTGCTGGGCCGCGAGCAGGCGGTTCGCACACCGCTCGGCTATTTGGGCGCGTTTTTGACCAACACCGTGCACCGCAAAGCCATGGGCGCGTGGCTGGAACGGGTGGTGTTTTCGCAGGCCAGTGCGGCCTTGCCGTTTGGCACACAGGACTACCGCACGCGGCAGGTCGCCTTGAGCGAAGCCAACTTCAACGACGCGCTGCAAGCCAGTTGCTCCATTCCCTTCGTGCTGCAGGCCGTGCACAACATTGCGGGCGCGCCGCCGGGGGCGTATTGGGATGGCGGCATCACCGATTACCACCTGCACCTGAACTACCCAGCCGCACAAAACGCTACAAAAACAGTAGCTGCTTACGCAATAGATACGGGGGCTAGAGGCCTAAATGGCATAGTTTTGTACCCCCACTTCCAAAAGGCAGTCGTACCGGGCTGGTTCGATAAAAGCCTGAAGTGGCGCCACGGCTCCACACACTTTCTTGACACCATGTTGCTGCT
>JBEEJM010000128.1:0-12371 GCA_041169205.1 Pseudomonadota bacterium
AAGGTTTCAAGGACGGCATGAAAGAAGGCTCGTCGTCGGCGGACGACAAGCCTGCCGCTCCGGCACAGGTTGTCAACGCATCCGCATCCGAGAAAACCACGATCGACGTGGAAGCCAAGCAAAAGTCTTGATTAGGTGATTGACCTCGGCATATCGAAGTTGGCGCTGATCGGTGCGGTGGCGTTGATCGTCATCGGGCCCGAGAAGTTGCCGCGTGTCGCGCGTACCGTGGGCACCTTGCTGGGCAAGGCGCAGCGTTATGTGGCCGACGTGAAAGCCGAGGTGAGCCGCTCGATGGACCTCGAAGAGCTCAAAAAAATGCGCGACACGGTGGAGAGCGCTGCCAAAGACGTGGAGCACTCCATCCAGACCGAGGCCGCTGATTTCGAGAAATCCTGGGCCGAGGCGACGCACACGGCGACGCTGTCGTCGGAGTTCGACTTCCCCAGCTACAAACACCCGAACAAAAACTGGCGCCTCAAACAAGGTGCCACGCCCCAGTGGTACAAGGCCCGAGCCGGTGTGCGCACCAAGGCCTTGTCCGGGGCAGCCCGTGTGGCGCGGTTTCGTCCACGCCGTCCGGGCTAGACCGACTACTTTCAAACCCCATGGCATCCGACAACACACCGCCCGACGAACTCGCTGGCACTGAGCAACCCTTTGTGGCGCACTTGGTGGAGCTGCGCGACCGGCTGATCAAGGCGGCCATTGCTATCGGTGTGGCCTGCGCCGTGCTGGCGCTGTATCCGGGCCCCGCCGCGTTGTATGACATTCTGGCCGCGCCCTTGGTGGCGTCGTTGCCCAAGGGGGCCACGCTGATCGCTACCTCGGTGATCTCGCCGTTTCTGGTGCCGCTGAAAATCATGCTGATGGCGGCCTTTTTGCTGGCCCTGCCGGTGGTGCTGTGGCAGGTGTGGGCGTTTGTTGCGCCAGGCTTGTATTCGCACGAGAAAAAGCTGGTGCTGCCGCTGGTGGTGTCGAGCACGGTGTTGTTTTTTATCGGGGTGGCGTTTTGCTACTTTTTCGTGTTTGGCCAGGTGTTTAAGTTCATCCAGGGCTTTGCACCCAAGAGCATCACCGCCGCGCCTGATATTGAGGCCTACCTCGACTTTGTGATGTCCATGTTTCTGGCGTTTGGCATGGCGTTTGAAGTGCCGATCGTGGTGATCGTGCTGGCCCGCATGGGCATTGTCAGCATCGAAAAGCTCAAGGGTTTTCGCAGCTACTTCATCGTGGTCGCGTTTGTCGTGGCGGCCATCGTGACACCGCCCGATGTGGTGTCGCAGTTGGCGCTGGCGATACCGATGTGCATCTTGTACGAGATCGGTATCTGGGCTGCGCAGATTTTTATCAAGCACACCCAGGCTCCACCCGAAGAAGCCCCCAGCTCAGGGGCTTGAGTTTTGCCTATTGCGCCCCAGGGCGTGGTTTAGGCCGCACACCGGGGCTCACATCCAGCTCCAAATTCTGATTCTTGCGGCTGATGGCAAATTTGGCCGCTGTGCCCGGCTTCAAGGCCGACACCAGCGACAGCAGCTGGGTTACATCTTTCACGGGCTTGCCGCCAATGCTCACAATCACGTCACCCGGATGGATGCCTGCTTTGGCGGCCGGGCCGTTTTGCAGCACGCCGGTGATGATCACGCCCTCTTTGGCTTTGACGTCGAAGGTTTCGGCCAGTTCGGGAGACAGGTCGTTGGGCTCCACGCCAATCCAGCCGCGCGTGACGTGCCCGTCTTTGACCAGCCCTTCAAGCACCTGCTTGGCCGTGGACACTGGAATGGCAAAACCAATGCCCATGCTGCCGCCTGAACGGGAGTAAATGGCGGTGTTGATGCCCAGCAGGTTGCCATTGGTATCGACCAGCGCACCGCCCGAATTGCCGGGGTTGATGGCCGCATCGGTCTGAATAAAGTTCTCAAACGTGTTGATGCCCAGCTGGTTGCGCCCCAGCGCACTGACGATGCCGCTGGTCACCGTTTGGCCCACGCCAAAGGGGTTGCCAATGGCCAGCACCCGATCGCCCACTTGCAGGTTGTCGGAGTTGCCCAGCACCATGATGGGCAGCTTGTAGATCGACTTTGAGCACCGCCAGATCGCTGTCGGGGTCGGTGCCGATCACTTTGGCCACGGCGTGGCGGCTGTCGTTGAGAACCACTTCAATTTCATCCGCACCTTCGACCACGTGGTTGTTGGTGAGGATGTAGCCGCTGGGGCTGACGATGACGCCACTGCCCAGGCCGCTTTGGGCTTCGTTGCCCTGCTCGCCATAGAAGAACTTGAACCACGGGTCGTTGGCGTTGGGGTGTTTGCGGGCGGCCTTGCTGGTGCTGATGCTGACCACGGCAGCCGAGGCCTTTTGCGCCGCCAGCCGAAAGCTGCCTGCGGGCACTTCACCCGCAGTACCCGGGGCCTCAAACAGGGCGACCGCGCCCGATGCGGAAGGGCTACGGTTCAGCCATTGCGGCTTGAGCGTGGCCACGACAAAGTAGGCCGCCAGCAGCACGGTGGCGGCTTGGGAGAAGAGAAGCCAAAGACGTTTCATAGCGGCAAATTGTAGGGCGAGCGGCCAGAAGTCAAGCTACATTGCAGATCAACCATGCCCGCACGCAACCAAGTTATCCACATTCACCCGGAGTCGCCGCCCAAGCCTGCGTTGGGTGCGCCCTGCAACGGCTGTGGGGTGTGCTGCCTGGCAGAGCCGTGCCCGCTGGGCATGGTGCTCTCGCGCAAGCGCACTGGCGCGTGTGTGGCACTGCGCTGGAGCGATGCGGACCAGCGCTACCGCTGCGGCGCGGTGGACGGGCCGTGGGGTTTTCTGGCACGGCGCTGGATATCGGCGGGCACCGGCTGCGATAGCACGCTCGTGGCAGACAATGGCACCCATGACTGACGCCCAAGAACTACTCGCCACTTTCGATGCGCTGCTGCAGCCCGAGCGCTTCAAGGACTATTGCCACAACGGATTGCAGGTCGAGGGCCGTACGCAGGTGCGCAAAATTGTGTCGGGCGTTACGGCCAGCCTGGCCCTGGTGGAGGCCGCGGTGGAGCAGGGGGCCGACGCTATTTTTGTGCACCACGGCCTGTTCTGGCGCGGCTTTGACGGGCGTGTGACGGGCTGGATGCGCCAACGCCTGGCCCTGCTGCTGCAACACAATATCAATCTGTATGCCTACCATTTGCCGCTGGACGCGCACCCCCAATGGGGCAATAACGCGCAGCTGGGCCGTGTGCTGGGCTTGCTGCCATTGGAAGGCGTTGCTGGGCGCATGGGCGAGCAGTCGCTGGGGTGGGTCGGAGGGCGGGCAGACGGTAGTGCCTTTGCCAATGCCAAGGACCTTGCCCAGCATGTGGAATTGGAGCTGAAACGCCCCGTAACCCTCGTGGAGCCTGCGCAAGCAGCTATTAAAAAGATAGCGTGGTGTACCGGCGGCGCACAGAGTTACTTTGAGGCGGCCATCGCCGCTGGGGCCGACGCGTTCATCACCGGCGAAATTTCCGAACCCCAGGCGCACATTGCGCGGGAATCCGGCGTGGCCTACCTCGCCTGTGGCCACCACGCCAGCGAGCGCTATGGCGCACCGGCGGTGGCGGCCCATGTGGCGGCGCAACTGGGGCTGGTACACACGTTTATTGACATCGACAACCCGGCCTGAGCCATGACCGCTTCACTATCCGTTCCCGCGCTAAATTCTGCCATCGCACTGACCCTGGGCGACGCCGCTGGCATCGGCCCGGAAATCATCGCCAAATGCTTTGTCGACCACCCGCAACACATGGGTGGCTGTTTTGTGGCTGGGGATGTGCAGGCGATGCGCACGGCTGCAAGTTTGCTGGCAGCACCGGGGCGACCCGCCTTGCCGGTGGCGGTGATCGACCAGCCTGCCGACGTGTGGGCAGTGCCTCCCCATTGCATCCCCGTGTTGCAAGTGGGTGCGCCTCTGCAGCCGGTGGTGCTGGGGCAGGTGAGTGCCGTGGCGGGCGAGTTCGCCGGGCGCTGTGTGCAATGGGCTGCAGACGCGGCCTTGCGCGGCGAGATTGCCGCACTGGTGACCGCGCCGTTGCACAAAGAGGCGTTGTCGGCGGCCGGTGCGCCCTACGACCAGTTTCCGGGCCACACCGAAATGCTGCAGGCCGCCGCCTCCAAGTACCTGGGCAAAGCAGTTGACCAAGTTCCGGTGCGCATGATGCTGGCCAACGACGAGTTGCGCACGGTGTTGGTGAGCATTCACATGTCGTTGCGTGAGGCGCTGGCGGCAGTCACCTATGACAACGTATTGCAAACGATATTAATTACCCACGCCGCATTGACGGCTGCGCTTGGGCGCGTCCCGCGTATTGCGGTGGCTGGGCTCAACCCGCATGCGGGGGAGGGCGGCCTGTTTGGCCGCGAAGAAATTGAGGTCATCGCCCCGGCGATTGCGGCCGCGCGCGCCAAAGGCTGCGATGTGTCCGGCCCGTGGGCACCCGACACCGTGTTCATGCGGGCTCGTCACACGGCCGCGAAGGCGGGCGAATTTGACGTGGTGGTGGCGCAGTACCACGACCAAGGCCTGATTCCGGTGAAATATCTGGGGGTAGAAAAGGGTGTGAATGTCACCCTGGGTCTGCCGCTGGTGCGAACCAGCCCGGACCACGGTACGGCGTTTGACATTGCCGGGTCCGGTCACGCCGATGCGTCCAGCCTGCTCGAGGCGGTCCGCATGGCGCGAAGCTTGATTACTGCTTGATCAATTTCCCGCCGGGCCGCCCCAAGGGAAATTAGCCCCCATGGGGGCAGCGACCCGCGCAGCGGCGGAGCGTGGGGGCCTTATTTCTTCAGGCTGTCGCGGATTTCGCGCAGCAAGACGACGTCTTCAGGCGTCACGGGAGCAGCAGCGGGTGCAGCGGGCTCTTCCTTCTTCATGCGGTTGATCTGCTTGATCATCAAGAAGATGATGAACGCCAAAATGGCAAAGTTCACTGCCACGGTGATGAAGCTACCGTAGGCAAAAATCGGAACACCGGCCTTTTTCAGGGCGGCCAGGTTGGTTTCGGTGCCGGCGGGAATCGCACCCAGCACCACAAACAGGTTGGAAAAGTCGAGTTTGCCGATCACAGCACCCACCAGCGGCATGATCAGATCACCCACGATGGAGTCCACGATTTTGCCGAACGCGCCGCCAATGATCACACCGACGGCCAAATCGACCACATTGCCCTTGACCGCAAATTCCTTGAATTCTTGAAGCATTCCCATTTTCACCCCTTAAAAGTTGTTAGAAGAGGCCGTATTGTCCACAAATACCAGGCCCATGGCCGAAACAAACGGCTCGAACTGTGTAGAAATCCACATTGCCCGTCAGCTACAATCGCCGCTTACCCCCGTAGTGATGTTCATTGAGGATTCTCATGAGTGAAACCCTTGTCGGCACCCAACCGATCGACTCCAGCAAGCGTACTTGGTTGATTGCCTCCGGATGCGCTGGCGCAGTCGGTGGCGTTGCCACCGCCATTCCTTTTGTTAGCACTTTTCAGCCTTCCGAACGCGCCAAAGCCGCCGGTGCTGCTGTAGAAGTGGATATTGCCGGCATCAAACCCGGTGAAAAAATGACCGTCGAATGGCGCGGCAAGCCTGTTTGGATCGTGCGCCGCACCCCCGAGCAGCTCGCCACTTTAGGCAAGGTCACCAGCCAGTTGGCGGACCCCGAGTCCAAGCGCAAGCCCGACGAGTTAACACCCGTTTACGCCCGCAACGAAGGCCGCTCCATCAAGCCTGAATTTTTTGTGGCCGTCGGCATTTGTACCCACTTGGGTTGCTCGCCGTCTGACAAATTCGCTATGGGCGCACAGCCCTCCTTGCCCGATGACTGGCAAGGCGGCTATCTGTGCCCTTGCCATGGCTCCACGTTTGATATGGCCGGCCGTGTTTACAAAAACAAGCCCGCACCAGACAACCTGGAAATCCCGCCGCATGTGTTTCTCTCCGACAGCAAGCTGCTGATTGGTGAAGACAAGCAAGCCTGACCCAGAAGCGCACGGAGATACCCATGGCTGATTTCAAAGAAATTTCCCCCAACGCATCGGCGGTCGACAAGCTCACCAACTGGGCTGAGAACCGTTTCCCCACCGCGTTTGACGCCTACAAGGTGCACATGTCGGAGTACTACGCTCCGAAAAACTTCAACTTCTGGTACGTGTTTGGTTCTCTGGCCCTGCTGGTGCTGGTGATTCAGATCGTGACCGGCATTTTCCTGGTGATGCACTACAAGCCAGATGCCGCTTTGGCGTTCGGTTCGGTTGAGTACATCATGCGCGACGTGCCTTGGGGCTGGCTCATCCGTTACATGCACTCTACGGGTGCCTCGGCGTTCTTCGTCGTGGTGTACCTGCACATGTTCCGCGGTCTGATCTACGGCAGCTACCGCAAGCCCCGCGAATTGGTCTGGATTTTTGGCTGTGCCATTTTCCTGGCATTGATGGCCGAAGCCTTCATGGGTTACCTGTTGCCTTGGGGCCAAATGTCCTACTGGGGCGCGCAGGTGATCGTGAACCTGTTTGCCGCTATCCCCTTTGTCGGCCCCGATCTGGCTTTGCTGATCCGCGGTGACTACGTGGTGGGCGACGCCACCCTGAACCGTTTCTTCAGCTTCCACGTGATTGCTGTTCCCCTGGTCCTGCTGGGCCTGGTGGTGGCGCACTTGCTGGCGCTGCATGACGTGGGGTCCAACAACCCCGACGGTATCGAGATCAAGGCGACCAAGGGCGCAGACGGCATTCCGCTGGATGGCATCCCCTTCCACCCTTACTACACCGTGCATGACATTTTCATGGTCAGCGTGTTTTTGATGGTGTTTACCGCCATCATCTTCTTCGCACCGGAGTTTGGTGGCTACTTCCTCGAGTACAACAACTTCATCCCGGCTGACCCGCTCAAGACACCGTTGCACATTGCCCCAGTCTGGTACTTCACGCCCTTCTATTCGATGCTGCGTGCTATCACCAGCGAGATGATGTATGCGTTGATTGCCTGCGTACTGGGTGCTGCGGTGTTCAGCGCGGTCAAGTTCAAGATGCCAACCCTCTTCAAGGGCGTGATTGTGGGCGCAGCGGTGGCTGTGGTTGCCATGATGTTGTCCATCGACGCCAAGTTCTGGGGTGTGGTGGCAATGGGTGGCGCGGTCGTGATTTTGTTCTTTCTGCCTTGGCTGGACAACTGCGCGGTCAAGTCCATTCGCTACCGCCCTGACTGGCACAAATACTTGTACGCCGTGTTTGTGATCAACTTTGTCATCTTGGCCTACCTTGGCACACAACCTCCTTCGGCTATTGGCGAGCGTGTATCCCAGGTCGGAACCTTGTTTTACTTCGGTTTCTTCCTGCTGATGCCTTGGTGGAGCCGCATTGGTGATGCCAAGCCTGTGCCAACCCGTGTCAACTTTGTTGCCCACTGAGCCGGAGACCTTGAGAATGAAAAAAGTACTGATCACCCTGATCGCTGCGCTGGGCTTTGTGGCTGGGGCATATGCCAACTCGGGCGGTATCGCCTGGGACAAGGCCCCCAACAAGACCAATGACCTGGCGGCCCTGCAAAACGGCGCCAAGCTGTTCGTCAACTATTGCCTTAACTGCCACTCGGCGGCCTTCATGCGCTTCAACCGCCTGAAAGACATTGGTTTGACCGATCAGCAAATCAAGGACAACCTGCTGTTCACCACTGAAAAAGTGGGCGAAACCATGAAGTCTGCGATTGACCCCAAGCAGGCCAAAGAATGGTTCGGAGCCAACCCACCTGACTTGACCGTGATCGCTCGATCGCGTTCTGCGCAGGGCCAAGGCAGTGGCGGCGATTACCTCTACACCTACTTGCGCACCTACTACCCGGACGATACCAAGGCCACCGGTTGGAATAATCTAGCATTCCCCAATGTGGGCATGCCCCACGCGCTGTGGGAATTGCAGGGCAAGCGTGTCCCCGTGTATGAAACCACGGAAGAGCATGGCCACGAAGTCCACGTTCTCAAGGGTTGGGAGCAGTTGACCCCTGGCACATTGTCTCCGGGGCAATATGACGAGGCTGTTGGCGACTTGGTGAGCTATCTGCAGTGGATGGCGGAGCCTTCGCAAAACACCCGCGTGCGTGTCGGTGTGTGGGTGTTGTTGTTCTTGTGTGTGATGACGTTAGTTACGTGGCGCCTGAACGCTGCGTTCTGGAAAAACGTCAAGTAATTTGATCGCTGTCGGGTGACCCTTGAGGGGTCTTGCCTGGTGGTCTCAGAGTGGGTCGCCCGGGCAACCCACTCTTTTTAATTTTTAGGAGTCTCTAGCCATGATGGTGCTGTATTCAGGAACAACCTGCCCCTTTTCCCACCGTTGCCGCTTTGTGCTGTTTGAAAAAGGCATGGACTTCGAGATTCGTGACGTGGACTTGTACAACAAGCCCGAAGACATCAGCGTGATGAATCCCTACGGCCAGGTACCCATCCTGGTTGAGCGCGATCTGATTTTGTATGAATCCAACATCATCAATGAGTACATTGACGAGCGTTTTCCCCATCCTCAATTGATGCCCGGTGACCCCGTGGACCGCGCCCGTGTGCGTTTGTTCTTGCTCAATTTTGAAAAAGAACTCTTCGTTCACGTGGCTACCCTGGAGGCGCGCGCTTCCAAAGGTAACGAAAAAACACTGGAAAAAGCCCGCTCGCACATTCGTGACCGTTTGACGCAGCTCGCCCCCGTGTTCCTGAAAAACAAGTACATGCTGGGTGACAACTTCTCCATGCTCGACGTGGCGATCGCGCCGCTGCTGTGGCGTCTTGACTACTATGGCATTGACCTCAGCAAGAATGCTGCGCCGCTGTTGAAGTACGCTGAGCGCATCTTTTCGCGCCCTGCCTACATCGAGGCGCTGACGCCCTCCGAGAAGGTAATGCGCAAGTAATTTGCCCCTGGCTGCCATGATTGACGCGACCGAGTCCAGTTCTACCCGTCCCTACCTCATTCGTGCTCTGTACGAGTGGTGTACCGACAATGGGTACACCCCATTTGTCGCGGTGTTGGTCGATGAGCGGGTGCGTGTTCCCAACGAGTACGTCAAAGATGGCGAAATTGTGCTCAACATCAGTTTTGACGCCACCAGCGCGTTAAAGCTGGGCAACGAGTACATCGAGTTCAAGGGACGCTTTGGTGGTGTAGCCAGAGACATTCTGGTTCCCGTAGACCGGGTACTGGCTATTTACGCACGTGAGAATGGCCAGGGCATGGCGTTTCCCATGTTGGCAAGCTCCGGCAATGCACCGGACCATGCGGGCGCGTCGGAGAGCAAGCCCGCTGCGTTGTCCAGCGTCTCCAAGCCCTCAGATGACAAAGGCCCGGACGGCCCGCGACCTGGCGGCGGAGGCCGACCCGCACTGACGCGGGTAAAGTGAATTTCCTAGGGTAGAATCCAGCCCGTGCCGCTTTAGCTCAGTTGGTAGAGCAACCGCCTTGTAAGCGGTAGGTCGTCAGTTCGATTCCGACAAGCGGCACCAAAACCCCTCAAAAGCCTTTTAAGTCCATGACTTAAAAGGCTTTTGTCTTTTACGCCTCTGCTTACAGGGTGTTACGCGTCATTTGAACCTTGAGCCGAATTGCGGTAACCTCCCACCCCTTGGATCGCAGGTGCGATTCCAACGCGGGCAGCAGTTGGCGGATTTTTGCGGCCACAGCGCTGTTGTCCACGATCAGGCACCACTGGGTGCCGTCAATAGGTCCGGGTTGAATGGCTTTTCGAAGCCCCAGCGGGATCAATGGCGCAATGGCTTTGAGCCGTGCCGTTGAGTCGATTGCCAGATCGGACAATCGTGCCAACGTAGGCGAATCTTGCGTGGCCTGGAGCACGGTAATGGCGCGGGTTCGACGGTTCATATCCCGGGAAGTATGAGGGTTCACAGATGCAATTGATTATTACGGATGCCTGGTTGGCCAGAAGCCACGCCATCCATCTCAGCGGCACCAAGCTGGTGTTGTCGCTCCTGGGCCTCTCGTTGGCCCTGATGCTGGTGTCCCTGGGCATGTACCACTGGGTGTTTTTGAAGGGCGCACGCGAAGGTTGGCCCGTCATTGGCTCGCTTGTGCGGCTAGTGGTTAAGGATGAATTTGCGCAGCGCGATCGCTTCGTGCGCGAAAACATCGAGGTCATGGCCAAAAAACTCGGCGAGATGCAGGCCAAGATGCTGCAACTCGAGTCCTTGGGGGAGCGTGTCTCGGGTTTGGCAGGGGTCAATCCAGCTGACATCAAGATCAAGCCCGGCCAGGGCGGGGCGTTGGTATCTGGGCGCGATTTAACGTTGGACGAGCTGCAGGCCACCCTGAACGATTTGGACCACGTTGCCAACCAGCGCACCGATCTCATGACGGTGATCGAATCGCGTTTGTTTGAGCAAAAGATCAAAAAAATGATGGTTCCCACCCAGCCACCGGTGCAAAGCGCCAACTTGGGCTCGGCATTTGGCTGGCGGATTGATCCGGTGACGGGCACGTCAGCGCTGCACACGGGGTTGGACTTTCCGGCTGAGACGGGTACCGCCATCTACTCTGCTGCCGGTGGCGTGGTTGTCACCCAAGAATATCACCCGCAATACGGCAATATGGTCGAGGTGGACCATGGCAATGACCTGATTACCCGCTATGCCCATGCGTCTCGGGTGTTTGTCAAAAAGGGCGACCTGATCAAGCGTGGCCAAAAGCTGGCGGAGGTCGGCACGACAGGCCGATCGACAGGGCCGCATCTGCATTTTGAAGTGCTGGTGCAGGGTGTCCCACAGGATCCGCAAAAGTTCCTGAATGCCGGGCAAAACCTTTCCGGATCGCAGGTGGCCCAAGGCGCCAAGCCTGCTGCCGTGGCCCCTGCTGCACCACGCTAAAATGGGCGGTTTGGTTGTCCGTTGAAAAACCAGCGCTGAGGCGCTTGCCTTTTGTCGGACTGCCCCCATTTCACCTTGAATAGAAATAAGGACTGCGCTGCTCTGTTTCCCATGGTGGGTAACAGGCCAGTCTTGCATGCATGGCCATCAACATTCTTACCAAAATATTCGGTAGTCGCAATGACCGCCTGCTCAAACAATACCGTGCAGTGGTGTCCCGCATCAACGCCCTAGAGCCGCAGTTTGAGCAATTGAGCGACGATGGGCTGCGGGCCAAGACGCAAGAATTCAAAGACCGCATTGCCGGTGGTGAAACGCTAGATTCCGTGTTGCCAGAAGCCTTTGCCATCGTGCGTGAAGGCTCCAAGCGCGTCATGAAGATGCGCCACTTTGACGTGCAGTTGCTCGGTGGTATGTCGCTGCATTACGGCAAGATTTCCGAGATGCGCACGGGCGAGGGCAAGACCCTGACCGCCACTTTGCCGGTGTATCTGAACGCGCTGTCTGGCAAAGGCGTGCACGTGGTGACGGTGAACGACTATCTCGCCAGCCGGGATGCCAAGTGGATGGGGCGTCTGTACAACTTCCTGGGTTTGACGGTGGGCATCAACATGCCCCAAGTTCCCCGTGAGGAAAAGCAGGCCGCCTACCGCGCCGACATCACCTACGGTACCAACAACGAATACGGTTTTGACTACCTGCGCGACAACATGGTCTACGAAGTAGCAGACCGGGTGCAGCGCGGGCTCAACTACGCCATCGTGGACGAGGTGGACTCCATCTTGATCGACGAGGCGCGCACACCGCTCATCATCAGTGGCCAAGCGGAAGACCACACCGACCTGTACATCGCTATCAACAAAGCCATTCCCGGCTTGGTGAAGCAAGAAGGCGAAGCCGACCCGCGCACCGGCGAAGGCGTTACCAAAGCCGGTGATTTCACGCTGGACGAGAAAAGCCATCAGGTCTTTTTGACGGAGCAAGGGCACGAAAGTGCAGAGCGGATTTTTGCGGAGATGGGGCTGATACCTGCCGGATCGTCGCTCTATGACCCCGCCAACATCACGCTGATGCACCACCTGTACGCAGCCCTGCGTGCCAACCATCTGTACCACCGCGACCAGCACTACGTGGTGCAAGAAGGCGAGATTGTCATCGTCGACGAATTCACTGGTCGCCTGATGACCGGTCGTCGCTGGAGTGATGGTCTGCACCAGGCAGTAGAAGCCAAAGAAGGTGTGCAGATTCAGGCGGAAAACCAGACGCTGGCGTCGATCACTTTCCAGAACTATTTCCGTTTGTACGGCAGGCTCGCCGGCATGACCGGGACCGCCGATACCGAAGCCTACGAGTTCCAGGAAATTTATGGCCTCGAGACCGTGGTGATTCCTCCCAACCGCATCAGCAGCCGCGAAGACCAGTTGGACCGTGTGTACAAGACCACCCGCGAAAAGTACGAAGCCGCCATCAAGGACATTCGCGAGTGTT
>JBEEJM010000129.1:0-11618 GCA_041169205.1 Pseudomonadota bacterium
TCGCACGCACCGCAGTGCGCGGTCACCGCCTCGCTGGCGGGCAAGGCCAGGTCCAGATAAATCTCGCCCAGAAAGAACATCGAACCCGCTTCGCGGTTGAGCAGCAGCGTGTGCTTGCCACGCCAGCCCTGGCCACTGCGCGCCGCCAGCTCTGCCTCCAGCACCGGGGCCGAATCGGTAAACACCCGGTAGCCCAGCGGCCCCACGTGTTGTGCAATGCGGTCAGACAGCTTTTGCAAGCGGCTGCGCAGCACCTTGTGGTAGTCCCGCCCCCGGGCATACACCGACACGATGCCCTCCTGCGGATGCTCCAACCGTTGCAATTCCACGGCTTGCCAACCTTCGGGCGTGGTGCGCGGCAGGTAGTCCATGCGCACCGTGAGCACGCTCACCGTGCCCGGCACCAGCTCTGCGGGGCGTGCCCGTTTCAGGCCATGGTTGGCCATGTAGGCCATGTCACCGTGGAAACCGTGCGACAGCCAGGCCAATAAACCGGGCTCTGCGGACGACAAATCCGCACCGGCCACGCCAATTTGGGAGAATCCCAGTTCCCGGGCCCACGCCTGAACTTGAGAAACCAGTTGGTTGCCATCGAATTGCATACTGTTGATCGTCACCACCCCATTGTAGGAAGCACCACAGGCCTCGACGTGCGCACGCTGCATTGGCCCACCGAAGACGCCACCCAGGCGTTTGCCGCGCAGTGGGCGTCCTGCGCTGCCATTGGCAACGCATTCATCGCCCTGCATGGCGATCTGGGTGCAGGCAAGACCACGCTGGTGCGCCACTTGCTCAAGGCGCTGGGCGTGCAAGGCCGCATCAAAAGCCCCACCTACGCCGTGGTCGAACCCTACGAATTGCCCGCGCTCAATATCTGGCACTTTGACTTTTACCGCTTTGCCGACCCGCGCGAATGGGAAGACGCGGGCTTTCGCGACCTGTTCGCCAGCACCGGCCTCAAACTGGCCGAGTGGCCCGAAAAAGCCGCCGCCATGCTGCCGGTGGCCGATGTTGACCTGCATATCCGCACGCTTGACGACGAGACGCGCCAAGTCACCCTCACCGCACACACCCCCACAGGCCAGGCTTTGCTGCAAGCCGCTCAATTCGTTGTTGCCGCTGAACCGGGAGCCGCCCCATGAGGCGACGCAGCCTGCTCCAACAGGGCAGCATCGTGCTGGCACTGGGCTTGCCACACCTGGCACGCGGGGCCACCATTCTCAATGTACGCATCTGGCCTGCGCCCGAATACTCCCGGGTGACGATTGAATCGGACACCGAGCTCAGTGCCAAGCAGACCTTTGTGCCCAGCCCGCCCCGGCTGGCGGTGGACATTGAGGGCATCGCGCTCAACCCGGCACTCAAAGAACTGGTCGCCAAGGTCAACGCCGCCGACCCCAATATTGCGGGCATTCGCGTGGGGCAGTTCACCCCCACCACGGTACGCCTGGTCATTGACCTGAAGCTACCCATTCGCCCGCAGGTGTTTGCCCTGGCACCCGTGGCCGCCTACAAGCACCGCCTGGTGTTTGACCTGTACCCAGAAAAAGAAAACGACCCACTGGAGGCTCTGATTGCCGAGCGCCTCAAAGTCCCTGCCCCCGCAGCCGATCCGCTGGGCGATCTGATCACCCAACAGGTGCAAAAAGACCTTCCCACCAAACCCCCAGTTGCTATACCTTCTATAGCTGGTCATGCAGTATCCACGGGGGCTAGCGGCACAGAACGCTTAATTATTGTGGCGCTGGACCCAGGCCACGGCGGTGAAGACCCCGGTGCCATCGGCCCCGGCGGTACGCGCGAGAAAGACGTGGTGCTGCGCCTGGCCCACCTGCTGCGCGAGCGCATCAACACCACCACCGTCAACGGCAACCCCATGCGCGCCTATCTCACGCGCGATGCCGATTTTTTTGTGCCTCTACAGGTACGCGTGCAAAAGGCGCGCCGCGTGCAGGCCGACCTGTTTGTGAGCCTGCACGCCGATGCCTTCTTTACACCCGACCCACAGGGTGCCAGCGTGTTTGCCCTCAGCCAGGGCGGTGCCTCCAGCAGCGCCGCCCGCTGGATGGCGGCCAAGGAAAACAAGGCCGACCAGATTGGTGGCTTGAACGTCCAAGCCAAAGACGCCACGGTGCAACGCGCCCTGCTGGACATGAGCACCACCGCCCAGATCAACGACAGCCTGAAGCTGGGAAAAACCTTGTTAGGTGAGATTGGCCGGGTTGGCAAACTGCACAAGCCGCGTGTCGAGCAGGCGGCCTTTGCCGTGCTCAAAGCGCCCGACATTCCCAGCGTGTTGGTCGAGGCCGCCTTTATCAGCAACCCCACCGAAGAAGCCAAGCTCAACAGCGACGCCTACCAAAACCAGCTGGCCGACGCGCTGATGCGCGGCATTGAGAGCTACTTCTCCAAAAACCCGCCGCTGGCACGGAATCGCACTACCAGCTAATGCGCAGTGCGCTGGCCTCGAAATCGCGCCCGCAACGCACCGCCCAGAATCACCAACCCCGGAATCAAAATCATGGCCCAGATGATTTTGTCCAGGTGCATCTTCACCCAGGGGATATTGCCGAAAAAGTAACCAATGGTCACGATGCCACCCACCCACAGGATGCCACCGGTCACGTCAAACAGCGTAAAGCGCGAACGCGTCATCTGTGCCACGCCCGCCACGAACGGGGCAAAGGTGCGCAAGAACGGCATGAAGCGCGCGGCGATGATGGTGACTCCGCCATACTTTTCGTAAAACGCGTGGGCTTGGTTGAACGCCTGCTTGTTGAAAAAGCGCGAGTCTTCCCACTGAAAAACCTTGGGCCCGAGGTAGTGGCCAATGGTGTAGTTGGACTGGTTGCCCAGTACCGCGGCCAGCAGCAGCAGCCCCACCGACAGCGTGTAGTCCATCAGGCCCACGCCACACATGGCACCCACCACAAACAACAAAGAGTCGCCGGGCAAAAATGGCATGACCACCACGCCCGTCTCGACAAAAATGATGGCAAAGAGCAAGGCATACACCCACAGGCCATAGCTTTGGACAAATACCTCCAGGTGCTTGTCTACGTGCAAAATGAAGTCGATGAGGGCGGCAATAATTTCCATACGGAGGAATTATCCCCCGCCTGCTTCGAGGCCCTATGAACGAAACCACGCACTCCACGCTAAGCCACGCTCTGGCACCGGAAGAACAACGCCAGCTCAAAGCGCTGCGTGCCCACCGGCGCGCCCACCGGGTGCGGCAACTCGCAGCGCCTGCGGCGGTACCAGAGCACTTCGCACCAACACCACCCACGCGCGGACAGCGTCTGGCGGACGGGGTGGCGGCCACCATTGGCTCGTGGCGCTTTATCGCCATTCAGAGCATGGCCATCGTGCTGTGGATTACCGGCAACGCGCTGACCGGCTCCGCCGCCTGGGACCCCTACCCTTTCATCCTGCTCAATCTCTTGCTGTCGTTCCAGGCGGCGTACACCGCGCCCGCCATCATGATGAGCCAGAACCGCCAGTCCGAGCTGGATCGGCGGCACGCCGAGAATGACTACGAAATCAATGTCAAAGCCGAGCTGGAGATAGAGCTGCTGCACGAAAAGATTGACCTCATGAAAGAGCAAGAGTTGCTGCAACTCACCCAAGCCGTGCGCGACCTCAGCGGGCAACTGGAACGTTTGTCCTCGCGGCTAGACCAGGTCAGCCTGCAGCAGGCGCGGTAATACCGCTACTCTGAAAAACGGACCGGGTTGATGTCCTGATTTTTTTCGTAGTTGCGCATGGCAATCACGGCAGCGGCGACAAAGTTTTCACTCTTGTGATCGGACGATCGAATCGGGTCCGGTGTCATCAGCCCGGTTTTGCCATAGGTCAGACGCCTGGTGGCAGCCGCCTGCGCATCGTCAGACGGGACAAAAATCGCGCTGGGGCCCTGCTTGCCATTTTCTTCAAGCACCACGGGGGCCGACGGTTTCACTGCCGACGCTGCGCCCGGCTTGGCAGCGGGCGCATCGGACGCACCCAGCTGCTCCGCAGCGGGTGCGGTTCGGGGGAAAAATAGGTGAGTAAGGCGGTTCAGTTCCATGGCAAACCCCATCTGGGCTGGTGTCACTGCAAGTTTCGCAAAGCCATTGCCGCCCAATGGCAGAAATTGAGCCGGAAAGACCGGCTATTCCCGCCGGGCACCCCCCTAAAATGCCGTGGTGAACACCGCCTTCCACCCCACGCCCCGCCGCCCCATCCGCGAACTCCCCGATGAATTGATCAGCCAGATTGCCGCCGGCGAGGTGGTCGAGCGCCCGGCGTCGGTGGTGCGCGAGCTGGTGGACAACGCGCTGGACGCAGGGGCCACCCAGGTCACGGTGCGGCTGCTGGCCGGTGGCGTACGCCTGATTAGCGTGGAAGACGACGGCCAGGGCATCTTGCGGGAAGAGCTGCCGATTGCCTTCAAGCGCCACGCCACCAGCAAGATTGGCAGCCTGCACGATTTGGAGTCCGTGGCCACCATGGGCTTTCGTGGCGAAGCCCTGGCTGCTATCAACTCGATAGCTGACTGCGCAATACTGTCGCGGGCTAGCGGCCTAAATGATGCCTATTTACTGGATGGACGCACGGGGGAACTGAAACCCGTAGCCCGCAGCACCGGCACCACCGTCGAGGTGAAGGAGCTGTTTTTCAGCACGCCGGCGCGGCGCAAGTTTCTCAAGACCGATGCCACCGAGCTGGCCCATTGCATCGAGGCCGTGCGCCGCCACGCGCTGGCCCGCCCCGACGTGGGCTTTGCCATCTGGCACGAGGGCAAGCTTGTAGAACAGTGGCGGCGCATTGATGCATCGACATCCTCTTTGTCGGAGAGCCTGGACCAGCGCCTGCGTGATGTGCTGGGACCCGATTTTCTGGCACAAAGCATTGCCGTGAACTGGCAGTCCGCCGCCAGCAGCACCCCGGTGCGCGTGTGGGGCCGCGTGGGCGTGCCCGATGCCGCCCGCTCGCGCGCCGACCAGCAGTTTTGCTACGTGAACGGCCGCTTTGTGCGCGACAAGGTGCTCACCCACGCCGCCCGTAGCGCCTTTGAAGACGTGCTGCACGGCCACCGCCAGCCGGTGTACGCGCTGTACCTGTCCATAGACCCAACGCGGGTCGATGTGAACGTGCACCCCACCAAAATCGAAGTGCGCTTTCGCGACAGCCGCGAAGTGCACCAGGCGGTGCGCCACGCGGTAGAAGACGCGCTGGCCGCGCCACGGGCGGGCCAGGCGGTGCAAGACGCTGGGCCGGGCGCTACACCCGGTGGCAACTATGCCGTTTTACAGGGGGTTTATGAGTCAAATAGGCCGACAGCCCCCATGTACAGTGCGCAGCCAGCTATTAATTTTGTAGCACACGAAGAACGCACAGGCCACCGCGTCAGCGACATTGGCGCGCTGTGGCAGCCAAACCCGTCGGGCGGTTGGGTGGCAGAGGGCTTTGCGCAGGTAAAGGAGGAGCCCGCGCAGCGGGCGGGGGACACGGAGCAAAGCCCTCTGCCGCCCAGCCGCCCTGCCAACGAGGAAGTCTGGCCCCTTGGCCGCGCGGTCGCGCAAATTCAGGGCGTCTACATCCTGGCCGAGAACACGCAAGGGCTGGTCATTGTGGACATGCACGCCGCCCACGAGCGCATCGTCTACGAGCGCCTTAAAAACCAGCTGAACCTGACCGCACCCGATGGCTCGGTGCACCCGCTGGCCAGCCAGCCGCTGCTGATTCCCGCGACCTTTGCCGCCACCCCAACCGAGGTCGCCACCGCCGAAGCCCACACCGAGACACTGCACACGCTGGGGCTGGAAATATCGCCCTTCTCGCCCAAAACGCTGGCCGTGCGGGCCGTGCCCACCAGCCTGGTGCAAGGCGACGCAGTCGAGCTGGCACGCAGCGTGTTGGCGGAGCTGGGCCAGCACGACGCCAGCACCGTCATCCAGCGCGCGCAAAACGAATTGTTAGCCACCATGGCCTGCCACGGCGCGGTGCGCGCCAACCGCCGCCTGACGCTGGAAGAAATGAACGGCCTACTGCGCCAGATGGAAGAAACCGAACGCAGCGACCAGTGCAACCACGGCCGCCCCACTTGGCGACAACTGGGCATGCGCGAGCTGGACGCCTTGTTCCTGCGCGGACGCTGATCTCCGGCTATGGCCAAGCGCGTAACCACCGAGATACTTGCCCTGTGGCACCTGGCCTGGCCCATTTTGGTGGGGCAGTTGGCCAATATTGGCATGGCCGTGGTGGACGTAGCCATGGCGGGGCACGCCTCCGCCGATGACCTGGCGGGCATCTCGCTGGGTGTGTCGATCTGGAACATGGTCATCATCACCCTCATGGGTTTGATGATGTCGGTCAGCCCCATGGTGGCCCACCATGTGGGGGCCAAAGAGTGGGACCAGGTGCCCCACGTCGTGCGCCAGGGTTTGTGGAAGGCGCTCGGCGTCGGGGTCATCGCGCTGGTGGTGGCCAACCTGGCAGCCCTGGTATATGACCATATGGCGCTGGACCCGACCGTGCGCGACATGGCGCGCGACTTTGTGCTGATCACCAGCTTTGCGCTGCCGGCATTTGCCTGCTACCGGGTACTCTACGGTTACAGCACCAGCGTCAACCAGACCAAGCCGCTGATGGTCATTGCACTGGTGGCGCTGCTGCTCAACGTGCTGATCAACTGGCTGCTGGTGTTTGGCAACGCCGGGTTTCCACGCTTGGGTGGGCTCGGTTGTGCCTGGGCCACGCTGGTGTGTGTGTGGTTCAACCTGGCTGCGTTGCTGTGGTGGATGCACCGCGCCAGCGCCTACCGCGCGACCTGGCCCTTTGCGCAGTTTGAGCGCCCGCACGGGCCCAAACTCGCCAGCCTGTTCAAACTGGGCTTGCCCATCGGCATCACCTATTTTGCGGAGACCAGTGCCTTCAGCCTGATTGCCCTGCTGATCGCGCGCTTTGGCAGCCACGAGGTCGCGGCGCACCAGATTGCATTGAACTTCACTTCGTTGGTGTTCATGGTGCCGCTGAGTTTGGGCATTGCCCTGCTCACGCGGGTCGGCCAAAGCCTGGGCGCTGGCGATGCCCACGCAGCACGTTTTCGTGCCTGGGTGGGGGTGGGCTTGTCGCTGGTGATTGCCGTCGTCTCCATGCTGGGTATGGCCTTGTTCAACGCCCAAATCGCCGGTGCCTATACCAGCGACGTGGCGGTGGCCGCCATGGCAGCGCAGCTGCTGTTTTTGGCCGCCATTTTTCAACTCTCGGATGCCACCCAGGTCGTGACCAGTTGTGCCATCCGTGGCTACAAGGTGACGCGCATTCCCATGGTCATTCACCTCACGGCGTTCTGGGCTGTCTCGCTGCCACTGGGCTGCTTGCTGGGCCTGTCGCCCGACTGGCTGCCCTTGGCACTGCAGCGCCAGCCCCTGGGCGCGCAAGGATTCTGGATGGCATTGATCGTCGGGTTAACCGTCGCCGCCCTAGGCCTGGTGGCGCTGCTGCGCCACACTGCGCTGGCCCACCTGCCCACGCCGCTAGCCGCTAGCCCGCAACCCATCGCACCCTGACCCATGCCCCACCAAGACACCCGTATCCCCATGCCACCGGCCACCGTGGTCGTGCTGCTCTCGCTGCTGCTGGGGCTGCAGCCCGTGACCACCGACCTGTATTTGCCAGCACTGCCGGGCCTAACCCGCGAGTTGGGCGCGCAAATGTCGCAAGCCCAGCTGACGCTGACCGCACTGCTGCTGGCGTTTGGTCTGTCGCAGCTGGTGTGGGGGCCGTTGTCAGACCGGTTTGGACGTCGCCCCATTTTGTTGCTGGGCATGGCTGCGTATGTGGTGGCATCCGTAGGTGGAGCCCTCTCAACCAACATCGAGGCACTGATTGTCTGGCGCATCCTGCAAGGTGCGGCCATGGGGGCGGCTGTGATGTGCGCGCGCGCCATCGTGCGAGATTTGTACCAGCCCACCGAGGGTGCCAGTGTCATGTCCAAGGGGCTCAGTGGTCTGGGCATCATCGCCTGCGCCACGGCACCGCTGGGTGGTTTGTTGACGGCCCTGTTCAGCTGGCATGCCGCCTTGCTGGCGCTGGCGGTGTTTGGTGCGATCACGCTGGGACTGGTGGCGTGGCGCTTTGAAGAAACCGTGCGCCACAAAAACCCGCACGCGCTGCAATGGGCCACGCTGCTGCGCACCTGGCTCACGATTCTGCGCAACCCGACGTTTCTGGCCTTCACCGCACTCACTGTGGGCTCGTACTGTGGCCTGTTTACCTTTCTGGCTGCGTCGTCGTTTGTGTTTATTCAAATTTTGGGGTTCAGCACCACGCAGTACGGCCTGGTGATGCTGTGCATGTCGCTGGTGTACTTTACGGGCACCTTGGTGTGTCGGCGTCTGATCCCTCGCTTTGGGGTGCACGGCGCAGTGGCCATTGCGGGCGTGTTGTCGGCGACGGGGGGCACACTGATGGGTGTGCTGGCGCTGGCAGGGGTGCAGTCGGGTTGGGCCATTGCCATCCCGCACGCCATATTTATGCTGGGCCACGGCATCCACCAGCCCTGCAGCCAGAGCGGCGCGGTGGGGCCCTTCCCCAAAGCGGCCGGAGCGGCATCTGCGCTGAATGGCTTTCTGTCGATGATCGCGGCTTTTGCGGTCGGACAGTGGTTGGGCACGCATATGGATGGCAGCGTGTTCCCGCTGACCAACGGCATCTGGTTCTGGGGAACCCTGGTGGCCCTGACCGCCTGGACACTGGTGCAGCGCCATGGCAAACACTGACGCCCCTTCTTGCATCTGCATCGCAGGCCCCACGGCGTCTGGCAAAACGGCGGCGGCGCTGGCCTTTGCCCAAGAGCGCGATGTAGAAATCATCAGCGTCGACTCTGCGCTGGTCTACCGCGGCATGGACATCGGCACCGCCAAACCCAGCGCGCAAGAATTGGCTGCGGTACCCCACCATTTGATCAACATCCGCGACCCGTTGAACGCCTACAGCGCAGCCGAGTTTGTGCGCGACGCCACCGTGCTTATTGCCGATATTCAAGGCCGTGGCAAAACGGCGTTGCTGGTAGGCGGCACCATGCTGTACTTCAAGGCGCTGATGGATGGCCTGGACGACATGCCGCCGGCCGACGCGGCCGTGCGTGCCGTACTCGAGCAAGAAGCCGCGCTGAAAGGCTGGCCCGCCCTGCACGCCGAACTGGCGGCGGTAGACCCGGTAACGGCAGCGCGCTTGGCTCCGGCAGACAGCCAACGCATTCAGCGTGCGTTGGAGGTGTTTCGCATCTCGGGCCTGCCGCTGTCGCACTTTCATACCCGCAAAGATGCTACAAAAAATATAGCTGCTCACGCAGGCTCCACGGGGGCTACGGCCCTCATATCCTTAGAACCACAGGACAGAGCGTGGTTGCACGGTCGCATCGCCCAGCGTTTCGATGCCATGCTCGCGCACGGCTTTCTGGACGAGGTACGGACCTTGCGCGCACGCGGCGACCTGCACCCCGACCTGCCCTCCATGCGCTGCGTGGGCTACCGCCAGGCCTGGGAGGCGCTGGACGGTGCTTATCCGATGGCCGAGCTGCGCGAGCGCGGTATCGCCGCCACCCGGCAACTGGCCAAGCGGCAAATTACCTGGCTGCGCTCCATGCCCCAACGCCATATCGTGGCCTGCGATGCGCCCGACGCGCTGGCGCAGGTGCTGCAACTGGCGCGCACCCTTTAACGCTGCACCCATGACACTGCATATTCAACAGCTCACCAAACGCTATGGCGGCACGGCCGTGTTCGCCAATGTGTCGCTGGAGGTCGCGCCCGGCGAGTTTGTGGCCATCGTGGGCGAGTCGGGTGTGGGCAAGTCCACGCTGCTCAACTGCATGGCCGGACTGGACAGTTGGGACAGTGGCAGCGTACACCTACAGGGGCACGACTTGGACCACCTCAGTGACGACGCCCGCGCCCTGCTGCGCCGCCAAGCCGTGGGCTTTGTATTCCAAGCGTTTCATGTGTTGCCGCACCTGGATGTGGCGCAAAACGTGGCGCTCCCTTTGCTGCTGTTGGGTACGCCCGACCCCGCGCGCGTGCACGCCATGCTCGAGGCCGTCGGCCTGGGTGACTTGGGCACACGCCTACCTCAGCAGCTTAGTGGCGGGCAGTTGCAACGGGTGGCCATTGCCCGTGCGCTGGTGCATCGGCCGCAGCTCCTGTTGGCCGACGAGCCCACCGGCAACCTCGACCCCACCACGGCCCGGTTGGTGATGGACGCTTTGGTGTCGCAAACCCGGCAGCACGGCGCGTCTCTGGTGCTGGTCACCCATTCGCTGGCCGCTACCGAGCGTGCAGACCGGGTTTTGCTGCTGCGTTCGGATGGCATGGTGGCGGCCTAGGTCGCCCACCCTGCGCCTTTGTTAACAAACGTTACGGGGTTCGGGCGCATGCCCTGTCGGCTTCTGCGCCCAGGCACACAAAGTGTTACAGCGCACAGCGCGCTGGCATGGTCCACTTGCCACCATGCTCACAACCATTAACCGCTTCACCACCAGCCTGATGGGCTTGCTACGCGAGTCCGAAGACCCTTCGGTGCTGCAAGACCGTCTGGAAGACATCCGCGAAGCCATGCTCGACCGCATGGCCGTGGTGCTCGAAGGTCAGGTGGTGCGCCCCGCCGTCTGGGCCAAGGTGCTGCACGCCATCGATGTGCAGGGCTTGTGGTACCAGCGCAGTGCGGTCATGCATCTGCTCTCCGACCACATGGGCGAGACCGCCGCCCGCGCCGAGTTGCACACCATTACGCAGCTGTTTCGCGGTGTGCTGCCAGACCGGCATTTCACACCCGCGCGCAAGCGGGCCTGACCCACCGCACAAGCCCGAAGTACGGCGCCAACGTACAATGCGGCCGTGTTCGCCGGAACACGATGGAATCGTTGATGGCTACACAAAACACACTCGCCGGTGGCAACACCGCGCTCACCCCCCTTCCCCTATCGCAACGCCAATTTGGCTGGCGCGAGCATGCATCGCTCTGGCTCAGCCTGGGCGTGGGCTTGCTGGTCATGCAGATTGGCGCTTACCTGGTGCCTGCCTTGGGTGCCAAAGCCGCCATGGCAGTCATCGTGCTGGGCTCGGTGCTGGGTGCGGGCTTGCTGGCCTGGACGGCGCAGATTGGCTGCACCAGCGGCCTCTCCAGCGCGGGCCTGATGCATGCAACCTACGGCAGCAGCTTTGCCCGCCTGCCGGTGCTGCTCAACATCGTGCAGCTGGTGGGCTGGACCACTTTTGAGCTGGTCATCATGCGCGATGGCACGCTGGCCATTGCCCGCGAGAGTGGCGGTTTTGCCGATTCGATCTGGTCGCTGTTGACCACGCTGCTCTGGGGCGGCGTGCTGGTGGCGCTGATGGCGGGCTCCATGGTGACACTGGTGCGCAAGTTCATTGGCCGCTACGGCCTGCCACTGGTGATGGCCTCGCTGGTGTGGCTGAGCTGGCAGTTTCTGCAAAAAGCCAATGCGCAAGGCCTGGCTGCACTGTGGAACAAACCCGGTGAAGGTGGTATGGGCATGTTGTCGGCACTCGACCTGGTGATTGCCATGCCGGTGTCGTGGTTGCCACTGGTGGCCGACTTCTCACGCCACG